>DASSHR010000198.1:0-12092 GCA_035692745.1 Candidatus Limnocylindrales bacterium
GACCTCGCCTCCGCGCCGCCGATCGAAGTGCGGCGCGTTCACGTCCGCTGCCCTGAATGCGGCACGATCAGCGAGCGAGAGGAGCTCAACGAAAGGCCCCCCGCTCGCGCAGGGGGCTCGTCGTGACCTCTTCTTCACCGCGAGCGGGGTCTACTTGCCCTTCAGCGCCGCCTGCGCCGCCGCCAGGCGCGCGATCGGCACGCGGAACGGCGAGCAGCTCACGTAGTCGAGCCCGATCCGCTCCACCTTGGCGATCGATTCCGGATCGCCGCCGTGCTCGCCGCAGATGCCGACCTCGAGACCGGGCCGCGTGCCACGGCCCTTGTCGACCGCGATCTTCATCAGCCCGGCGACCGCGTCATCGAGCGTCTGGAAGGGGTTGACCGGCAGGATCTTGTCCTCGACGTACTTGAGGAGGAAGCCGCCCTCCGCGTCGTCGCGTGAGAACCCGAAGGTCATCTGCGTGAGGTCGTTCGTGCCGAAGCTGAAGAACTCGGCCTCGCGCGCGATCTCGTCCGCGGTGAGGGCGCCGCGTGGCACCTCGATCATCGTGCCGAACTTGTAATCGACGTGGACGCCGGCCTTGGCCTCGACCGCCTTTGCCTCCGCCTCCAGCAGCGCCTTCGTGGCCGCGAGCTCGTTCACGTGCCCGACGAGCGGGATCATGATCTTCGCGATCGGGTTGCCACCCGCCTGCTTCACCTTGATCTGCGCGTTCAGGATCGCCCGCGTCTGCACCTTCACGAAGTCCGGGATCATCAGCCCGAGGCGCACGCCGCGCAGGCCGAGCATCGGGTTCTGCTCGTGCATCGACTTGATCGTGCGGAGCAGCTGCTCGTCCTCCTCCGAGGCGCCGCCGTTGTCCTCCGCCCGGGTGACCTTGACGAGCTGCTCCTCGAGGTTCGGCAGGAACTCGTGCAGCGGCGGGTCGATCAGCCGGATGACGACCGGCAGCGAATCCATCGCCTTGAAGATGCCCTCGAAATCGCCCTGCTGGAGCTGCTCGAGCTTCGCCATCGCGGCGTCGAAGGTGGCGACGGCCTCCTGCTCATCGGGCGTCAGGAGGTCGCCGGCGGCCGTCTTCGCCTTCGCGCGGGTCGCGACGCCGGAGACGAGGATCGCGCCGCGCACGATCTCGAGCCGGTCGCCCTCGCGGAACATGTGCTCCGTTCGGCACAGGCCGATGCCCTGGGCGCCGTAGCTGCGGGCCTGCGCGGCCTCCTCGGGCTTGTCCGCGTTGGTCCACACCCCCATGCGCCGGATCTCGTCCGCCCAGCCGAGGACCTGCTGGAGCTCGGGCTGGTCCTCGAACCGCGCCTGGACCGTCGGCAGCTTGCCGAGATAGAGGTCGCCCGTCGAGCCGTCCAGGCTCAGCCAGTCGCCCTCGTTGAAGTCGATGCCGGTGATCGAGCAGGCGGCGGACTTGTCGGCGTAGTCGATGTCGAGCGCGGTCGAGCCCGCGACGCACGGCTTGCCGATCTGGCGGGCGACGACGGCTGCGTGCGAGGTCGCGCCGCCACGAGCGGTGATGATCCCCTCGGCGACGGCCATGCCGTGGAAGTCGTCCGGGGAGGTCTCGATCCGGACGAGGATGACCTTCTCGCCGCGGGCCACCCACTCGACGGCGACGTCGGCATCGAACACCGCGCGCCCGACTGCGGCGCCCGGGGATGCGTTCAGGCCCTTCACGACGCGCTTCGCGGTCTTGAGCGCCACGGGATCGAAGGTCGCTCGAAGGAGCTGGTCGACCTGGGCAGGCTCGATGCGGTTGACCGCCTCGGCCTTCGTGATCGTGCCGTCCGCGACCATGTCCGTGGCGATCTTCACGGCCGCCGCCGCGGTTCGCTTCGCATCGCGCGTCTGGAGCATGTACAGCCGGCCGCGCTCGATCGTGAACTCGAGATCCTGCACGTTGCGGTAGTGCTGCTCGAGTTGCTGGCCGATGCGGTTGAACTCCTCGTAGACCTGCGGCATGTCGTCCGCCAGCTGGCTGATCGGCGACGGGGTGCGGATGCCGGCGACCACGTCCTCGCCCTGGGCGTTCGTGAGGTACTCGCCGAAGAGCTGCTGCTCGCCGGTGTTCGGGTTGCGCGTGAACGCGACGCCGGTGCCGGAGTCGTCGCCCATGTTCCCGAAGACCATCGCGACCACGTTGACCGCGGTGCCGAGGTCGTGGGCGATCTTCTGGCTGTTGCGGTAGTCGTTCGCGCGCTTGCCGAACCAGGACGCGAACACGGCCTGGATCGCGAGGTCGAGCTGCTCGAGGGGGTCCGACGGGAAGTCGCGGCCGGTATCGGCCTTGACCACGGCCTTGAATTCCTCGACAAGCGCCTTGAGGTCGTCGACGGTGAGGTCCGTGTCGCGGGCGTCCTTGCCGTGTGCGTGCTTTCGGGCCTCGAGCGGCTCGTCGAACCGCTCCGCCTTCACGTCCATGACGATCCGGCCGAACATCTGGATGAACCGCCGGTATGCGTCCCAGCCGAAGCGCTCGTTGCCGGTCAGCTTGATCAGGCCCTGGAGGGTCGTCTCGTTCAGCCCGAGGTTGAGGACGGTGTCCATCATCCCGGGCATCGAGAACTTCGCGCCGGAGCGCACGCTCACGAGCAGCGGGTTGGCCGGATCGCCGAAGCCCTTGCCGGTCTGGCGTTCGACGTCGTGCATCGCTTCGAGGACGTCGTCCCAGAGCCCCGCGGGAAGCTGCTCGCCGGCCGCGAAGTAGTCGTTGCAGGCAGCGGTCGTGATCGTGAACCCGGGCGGCGTCGGGAGGCCCGCCTTCGTCATCTCCGCGAGCCCGGCGCCCTTGCCACCGAGCAGGTCCTTCATCCCGCCATTGCCCTCGGCCGTCCCGTCGCCCCACGCGTAGATGTAGCGCTTGGCTGCCTTGTGGGCGCGATCGGTGGTGGCCGGGGCCGGCGTGGTGGTCATGCGGGCAGTCGCTCCTTCGAAGCGGTCGGTGTCGTGCGCACGAATTGTAGTCGCGACGCCCGAACGGCCGGCCGGCAGGCATCGGGTGGGCCGATCGGCCCGTCCGCGGGTTCGCCGCCGCCCGCTACCATCGCGGCGTGATCGAGACCGACCCGCGCGTCATCCTGCCCGACGCACCCCAGTACAACGCGTCGCTCATCCGGCGCGAGGATGCGAACGAATCGCTGTCGACGTTCTGGGTGCGCTTCGACGGCGAGCCGACCCCGTTCGAATCGGGGCAGTACATGACGATCGGCGTGTTCGTGGAGGATCCGTCGACGCCGACCGGCACGAAGATCGTCCAGCGGCCCTATTCGATCGCCTCGGACCCGGGTGTCGCCGGCACCGAGGGCTACGAGATGTACGTGCGGCTCGTCCATGAGGGGCTGTTCACGCCGCTCCTGTGGCGGCTGCCCGTGGGCCACCGGATGCGAATGATCGGGCCGAAGGGCAAGTTCATGCTCGAGCCGGAGGACGACCGGACGCACCTGTTCATCTCGTCGGGTACGGGGAATGCGCCGTTCGTGTCGATGATGAAGCGGACGCTGCGCGAGGGCGCGCCGCGGAAGAGCGTGTTCCTCAACGGCGTGTCGTACGCGGGCGATCTGGGCTATCGCGACCTCCTGGAAGGCTGGCAGCGCGACGGCGGCTATCCCGTGACGTACATCCCCACGGTGTCGCGCCCGAGGGCCGCCGAGAACGCGGGGTGGAGCGGGCGCACGGGCCGGGTCGAGTCCATCGTGGCGCCGGTGTGCGACGAGCTGGGCCTGACGCCGGAGAACACCATCGCGTACATCTGCGGCAACCCGGACATGATCCTGGCCGCGGAACAGACGCTCCTGGGCCGCGGCTTCCCGGAGCCGCAGGTCAAGAAGGAGCTCTACTGGCCGAAGGGCAAGGAGCCGACCGGCGGGGGCAGCTCCACCGACGAGTAGCCCGCGGGGCCGCCGTCAGGCGGTGCGGCCCAGGATCTCCAGCAACATCCGGTTGAACTTCGGCTCGTCGGCGTCCAGCGCGAAGTGCACGTTCGCTGGCTTGCCGCTGCGGAAGCGGCGGTCGCACACCGTCCGTCCGATCGAGATTCCCTGGGTCTCCACGTCCACGGGGATGAATTCGGTGGTCAGGATCGCGGGATCGATGATCGCGCACACCGCGAGCGCATCGTGGACGGGCGCCGCGAGCGCGTCGCCGCGGCGCGGCATCGGCTGCGTGGCGTCGTAGCCGTCGATGCGCTGGAGCACGAAGCGCGCGGCGGCCTCGCCGGCGGGAGTCCCCAGCGCCCGGAGGCGCGCGGCGTCCTCGGTGGACACGAGCGCCTGATGCGTCGCATCGAGCGGGACCATGCGGATCGGCGCGCCGCAGTTCACGACGATGCGGGCGGCCTCGGGATCCAGCCAGATGTTGAACTCTGCCGAGGCGGTGATGTTCCCGTGATCGTGGGCGCCGCCCATGATCACGATCTCCGGGATGCGCTCGACGATCCGGGGCTCGCGCAGGATCGCCATCGCGATGTTCGTGAGCGGCCCGACCGGGCAGAGCACGATGTCGCTCGCGGAGGCGAGGTACGTCTCGATCAGCCAGTCGACCGCGTGGCCGTCCTGGAGCTTCGCGCCGTGCGACACCTCCGGCAGGTCCAGCATGTCGCCGTGGATGCGCGCGGCCATGCCGCGCTTCACGTCCGTTCGGATCATCGGTCGGTCCATGCCGCGATAGACGGGCACGTCCGGCATCCCGATCCAGTCGAAGACGCGCAGGGTGTTCTCGGTCGTGTACTCGATCGAGGTATTGCCGTTGACGCTCGTGGCGCCGACCAGCTCGAGGTCGGGCGAGAGCGCAGCGGTCATCAGGGCGACGGCGTCATCCGTCCCGGTATCGACGTCGAGGATCAGCTTGGTCGGCATGTGCGCAGTCTGCCGCATCGGGCGGCAGCGGTTCAGGCCGGGGTGGAGACCGCCGCATAGAGCCACAGGGCGATCGCCACGCCGAGGACGATGGCCACGACGAGCGCGATCGCGAGCCAGCGCTCCCAGGCCGGTCGGATCGACGGATCCATCATCGGCTCGCTCCTGCCAGGGTGGCGCGCTTGGCGGCGTCGAACTCTGCGTCCGTCAGGTCGCCGGCGGCGTGGAGCCGGGCCAGGCGCTCCAGTCGCGCGGCGACGTCGCGGTCCTGCTCCTGTGCGTATGCGGCGCCCGCCTCGGCCCGTGCGGCGTCCGCGCGCTCTGCGTTCCGCTGCTCGACCGCTTGCTGCAGCTGCTCCTGGAGGTCGCGCATCGCGTCGAAGCCCTGTTTCGGCCCGACGAGGACGCGGCCGCCGGCATAGGCGCGATGGGAGCCGGCGACCATCGCCGCGCCGCGCAACCCGACGATGAGCGGGATGCCGCCCATCAGGACGAACACGACGCCGCAGAAGATCCAGCTCCAGACCAGGTCACCGTCGCTGCCCGATGGCGGCGCGAACCCGAACTCGAGAAAGTTCCAGCCGAGACTGAGGAACAGCGCCGGCCAGCCGAGCGCGATCAGCCCGATCCAGCGGCCGCCGAGGTTGGCGCCGCCCCAGGCGGCGAGGCCGCCGAAGATGAAGAGACCGAAGATGCTGAGCGGCGTGAGGAGTTCCACCGCGTCCGGGCACTCGACCGCGGGAACGTAGGGTCCGCCGCTGGCGCACGCGCCGCCGATGCCCATGACGGCGCGCATCGACAGCCACAGGATCGTGATCGTGAACGCGAGCCCGCCCATCCCGATCAGGTAGGCGGTGACGGCACCGAGGCCGGGCGTTCGAGGCGCGGTCGCGCCGACGAGGTTGCTCACGCCGTCGCCATCCGCGCGAGGATGCCGGCCCGCACGCGATCCGGCGAGGCCGGCAGGTGCGTGATCCGCACGCCGACCGCATCGTTGATTGCTCCGAGGATGGCCGGCGCGGTCGGGATCAGCGCCGGCTCCCCCACCCCTTTTGCACCGTACGGGCCGGACGGCTCCGGGTCCTCGATGAGCAGGCACTCGATCTCGGGCATGTCCCCGACGGTCGGGATCAGGTAGTCGTGGAGGTTCTCGGTCCGCCCGGGCACGTACGCCTCCATGAGCGCGAACCCGAGCCCCTGCGCGATGCCGCCGTGGATCTGGCCCTCGACCTGCGTCGGGTTGATCGCCCGGCCGACGTCATGGGCGGCCACGATCCGCCGGACCTTGACGGTGCCGAAGGCCGCGTCGACCTCGACCTCCGCGATCTGCGCTCCGAAGGCATACGTCTGGTACGGCACGCCCTGGCCATCCGCGTCCAGTGGGGTGGTATCCGGATCGAAACGGCCGCGCCCGACGAGGACGCACTCGGTGGTCGCGTCCGACGCGGGGATGCGTGGCAGCTCGGCAAGCTCGATGGGGATGCGCCGCCCGGCGGCATCGATGACGGTGAGCGCGCCCGATCCCTGGCCTCCGCCATCGCTGCCCAGCTCGATCCGGGCGTCGTCCGGGACCTCGGCGAGCTGGAGGATCTGCCGGCGCAGGTCCTCGCCGGCGAGGCGGGCCGCGTTGCCCGAGACGAACGTCTGCCGCGACGCCGAGGACTTGCCCGCGTCCGCGGTCCGATCCGTGTCCCCGCTCACGAGCGCGACGTGCGGCGCCGCCACCCCGAGCGCGTCCGCGGCGATCTGGGTCAGCACCGTGGAGGCGCCCTGGCCGATGTCGACCGCACCGCAGAACAGCGTCGGGCGGCCGTCGCGGGTGACGCCCATCTCGATCGTCGAGGGATTGGCGAGGGACGTGTTGCCGATGCCGTACCACATGGCCCCGATCCCGACGCCACGCCGCGAGCCCTGCGCCGCGCCGGGCCGACCCGCGGCCGCCTGCGCTTCGTTCCACGCCGCCGCATCCGCGCGCAGCCGCTGCCAGTGCGGTCGGAGCGCCTCGAGACAGGCGGGTAGCCCCGCGCTGGCGGCGAGGGGCTGGCCGCTCGCGGTCGTCGAGCCCGCTCGGAGCGCATTCGCGAGGCGGAACTCCAGCGGATCGTGGCCGAGCTGGGCCGCGAGGTCGTCCATCAGCGCCTCGTGCGCGATCGAGGCCTGGGGCACGCCGAAGCCCCGGAATGCACCTGCCGGCGGGTTGTTCGTGTACACCGCTCGCGTCGTCGCCAGGACCGCGTCCCACGCATACGGCCCCATGGCGTGGACGGGCACGCGGTTCGCGACCGTGGGGCCCCAGGATGCGTAGCCGCCCGTGTCGAAGTCGCCATCGAACCGGTAGCCCTTGAGGCGGCCGTCGGCGTCCGCCGTTGCCGACGCCCGGATGCGGGACGGATGGCGCTTCGGGCTGGCGGCCATCGATTCCGGGCGCGTCCACACGGAACGCACGGGGCGGCCGGTGCGCCAGGCGGCGATGGCGATGAGCGCGTGCACGCCCAGGTCGAGCTTGCCCCCGAACCCGCCGCCGCAGGCAGTCGGGACGATGCGCACGTCGTTCGCTGCGATCCCCAGGATCAGCGCAACCTCGTCCCGGTCCATGTACGGCGCCTGGGTGCTGACGAACAGCTCGATGCGGTCGCCGACGCGGCGCGCGTAGCCGGCCTCGGGCTCGATGTACGCATGCTCGACGAACGTCGTCTCCACCTCGACCTCGGCCGTCGCGGCAGGGCTGTCAAACGCCGCGTCAAGGTCGCCGGTCGCGAGCCGCCCCCGGATCAGGAGGTTGCCCGGCGAGGCCTCGTGCAGCGTCGGCGCGTCCTCGGCGAGCGCGTCGTCGAAGCCGCGGACCGGCGCCAATGGCGTCCACGTGATCGGCACGTCGCTGTCGGGAATCCCCGCGAGCTCAGCGGCGTCGCCGACGAGCGCGAGGACGGCTTCGCCTCGGTGGCGAACGATGCCGTCGGCGAGCGCGGGCTGGTCCTTGCCGGCCGGGTAGATGCCGTACCGGTTCTGGCCGGGCACGTCGGCGGCGCCGAAGACGTCGACGAGGCCGGGATGCGCCGCGCGGAAGGCGGCGAGGTCGCCGAATTCGAAGGTGGCCCGTGCATGCGGCGAGCGGATGGCACGCACGGTGAGCCAGGCCTCGGGGCGCTCGTCGGCGCCGTAGCGGGCCGTGCCGAGGACCCGCGGCAGGCCGTCCACCTTGGCGATGCGGCTGCCGACCGCCGATCCGGGCCCAGGACTTGCCGCGGCGCCGATCGCACCCCCGGTCCGGCGAGCATCCCGGGTCGCGGCGATCGCCTCGACGATCTTCGCGTAGCCGGTGCAGCGGCAGAGCACGCCGCCGATGCCGTCGCGAATCTCCTGATCGTCCGCGTCGGGGTTGGCCACGAGGAGCGCATCCGCGGCCATGAGCATGCCCGGGGTGCAGATGCCGCACTGCGCCGCCCCGTGCTCGAGGAACGCTGCCTGCAGGTCGGACGGGCCGCCGCCGATCGCGAGGCCTTCGACCGTGTCGATCCGCGTTCCCTGCACCTGGGCGAGCGGGACGAGGCAGGCATCCACCTGGCGACCGTCCAGCCGGACCGTGCACGCGCCGCAGTCCCCGGCCTCGCAGCCGACCTTCGTCCCGGTCAGGCCCAGGTCATCGCGCAGCACGTCCGACAGCCGGCGCATGGGCTCGACGCCGGACACCCGGACCGAGCGCCCGTTGATCCAGAACTCGACCCGCGCGTCCGCCTGCGCTTCGAGCGTCACGCGAGCACCTCAGCGAGCGCGCGGCGCACCAGCTCGGTGGCGGCGTCGTGGCGGTACGCGGCCGTGCCGCGGACGTCGTCGATCGGGGTGAGGGCCGCGAGGTGCTCGGCGCGTACGACGGACGCCGCGTCGGCGGTGGCCGGCAGGCCCACCAGCTCCTGCTCGAGCGAGGTGAGCCGTTGCGCGACCTCGGAGCAGGCACCCACCGCGACCCGGGCGCGCGCGATCCGCGCATCGGCGATCTCGATGACCGCGGCCACCATCGCGATCGAGATGACGAGGTACGCCCGCGAGCCGAGCTTGACGAACGTCGAACGCACCGCCGCACCGGGGAGTGGATCCGGCACGAAGAGGCCCGTCACGAGCTCCTCGGCGCGACGAACCGTCCGCCGGTTCCCCGTGACGAACGTGCCGATGGGCACGATCCGCGCGCCCGATCGCGACGACAGCTCGACCTGGGCGTCGAGGGCGAGCAGGTTCGGCATGCCATCCGCGGCCGGCGAGGCGTTGCACACGTTCCCGACGATCGTCGCGCGGGCCTGGATCTGGAGGCCACCGACCGCGAGCGCCGCGGCGCGCAGCCCATCGAACAGTGGCGGCAGGTCCGCCTCGGCGACGTCCGTCCAGGTCGTGAGCGCCCCGATGCGCCAGCCACCATCGACGTGCGCCATCCCGCGCAGCGCGCCGATCGCCGTGACGTCGAGGACATCCTCGACCGGGGATCGGCCCACGCGCGCCGGGTAGTGGTCGGTCGCCCCCGCGACGATCACCCAGGGATTGCCGCCGGGCGCGCCCTCCGAAAGCGCGCCGAGGGCGTCGGCCAGCCGCGCCGGTCGCAGGAATGCCATGCCGCTCGCCGGGCCGACCGTGCCGACCGCTACGCCGAGACGAGCGGCAGGACGCGCTCGGCCAGGATCTCGATGGACTCCGGGTCCCAGTCGAGCGGGTTGAGGATGAGGTCGTCGACGCCGCCGAGGGCCTCGATCTTGCCCCGGATTCGCTCGGCCACCGTCTCGGCCTCGCCGAGCAGGTAGAACTCCTGCCAGTACGGCAGGTCCATACCGGAATAGACGCCGAACTTCGCCGCCGCGGATTCCGGCTTCTCGCCCGGCTTGAGGACGTGCACGAAGTTGGAATAGACGCGCCGCATCGAGTCAGGGTCCCGCCCGAACTCGACCATGAACTCGCGGATGCGCGCCCAGTCGCCGGCCACCATCTCGGCCGTCGCCGAGCTGTGCGGCACCCACGTCTCGGCGTACTTGGCGATCCGTCGCAGGACCGGCGTGATCGTGTCGACGCCCTCCCCGTAGATCTTCTCCGAGGGCTGCGTGCCGCCACCGATCCAGATCGGCGGGTGCGGCCGCTGCACGGGCTTCGGCTCCAGCGTCAGGTGTTCGAACTGGTAGTACGTGCCCTGGTACGAGACGTCGTCGCCCGCCCAGAGCGCGGTGATCGACTCGAGCATCTCGTTCATCCGGCGGCCGCGCTCCTTGATCGGGATGCGCAGGGCCGCGAACTCCTCCTTGTTCCAGCCGACGCCGACACCGAGGATCGATCGCCCGCCCGACAGCAGGTCGAGGGTCGCCCATTCCTTCGCGAACGCGACCGGGTCGCGGAACGGCAGCACGATCACCAGGGTCCCGAGGCGAATCGTCCGCGTGACGCCCGCGAGCGCTGACAGCAGGGACACCGGCTCCAGCCACGCCACGCGGTAGGCGGGCGGCGCGATGAGCAGATGGTCGATCAGCATCGCGCTGTCGAAGCCGAGGTCCTCCGCGTGGCGCAGGTACGCGCCCATCTCCTGGAGGCTGGCCGTGCGCTCGCCGAGCGCGTAGCTCGGCAGTCGAAGCCCGTAGCGCATCGCCTCCGCCACCCTAGTGCGCCGCGGCGGCTGGACCGCTGCCACCCACGACCTCGGCCGCTCGACCCGCCGGTGGCGTGTTCCGGCTGCGGCCGATCGCCACGGCGCCATCGATGAGCACCATGGACACGCCCGGGAGATCACCCACGCCGAGCGCCTCGAGCGCGGTCGACGCCGAGGATCCGACCGGCGCATCGACGAGGGCGATATCCGCGGCCCTGCCCGGCGCCAGCACGCCGACGTCCAGCTTGTGCACGCGCGCGGTGTTGCCGGTGGCCATCGCGACCGCGAGCTCCGGCGCGACCCCACCGAGGGAGGCGAGGTGGGCCATGGTCCGCAGGATGCCGAGGGGTACCACGCCGGTGCCGGACGGCGCGTCGTTGCCGAGCACGATGCGCCCGAGGGCGCCAGCGCTCGTGGCGACCGCCAGCGCGTGCAGCGCCGCGCGACCGTTGCCGCAATGCACGATCTCGATCGCCATGTCGCTGTGCTCGATGACCCGGGCGATGTCCGCGTCCGACATCGGCGTCGTGCCGCCGTTGATGTGCCCGCAGATATGCGGCCGCGCCTCGAGGACGGCGTCGGCGGCGATGGGGTTCGAGCCCGCGATCGACGGGCCGCCGGTATGGAACGTCACGGTCATCCCGTGCTGCTTCGCCCAGGCGACCATCGGTGCGGCCTGCGCCCCGGTCTTCACGCTCCCCAGGCCGATCTCGCCAACGAGCTTCACGCCGCCCGCCGCCATCTCGGCGAAGTCGTGCTCCTCCAGGCCGAGCTCGAGGATCGGAGCGCCGCCGTGGACCTTGACGCCTGCCGGCCGGAGGGCGCCCCACGCCTTCGCGGCCACGATGGCGAGGGCCTTGAGCCCCACGACGTCCTTCGGCCGCCCGGGCAGGTGCACCTCACCCGCGGAGATCACCGTGGTGACCCCGCCGTGCAGCCCGGACTCGATGAAGCTCGTGGTCTGCTGGCGCGGCGTGAAGTCGCCGAACACGGGGTGGGCGTGCGAGTCGATGAGGCCGGGGATGGCCGTCGTGCCCTTGGCGTCGATCACCGTGGCGCCGTCGCCTCCGTCGAGCGCCCGACCGACCGCCGTGATGCGGCCGTCCTCGATCAGGATCGAATCCGCATCGGCGATCGGCGCGTCGATGTCGCCGGTGACGACCGTGCCGATGTTCGTGATGAGGGTCCGCATCGCCGGCTAGTGGAGCCCGTCCTCGCCGACCGCATCCTCGGCCCTGAGGCCGCCGACACGCGCGTGCGGCCGCCCGCCGTCGGACACCGCGAGGGCCAGGAGGATCTCGTCGGATGCCGGGGCGTCGGGAACGCTGATCGTCATCGCATCGAAGTGCGATCGGACGAGCATCGCCTTGATGTGGTGGACCGGGATGTCGAGGCTGGCGCCCATCGCGGCGCGCTTCTTGACCGAGGGGAGGATGGAGACGCCGCCGACCGCGGACCGCGTCGGGGCCCCGAACTTGGGATGCAGGCACGCGGCAACGTGCTCGAGCTCGCCCGCCTCGCCGACGATGCCGCCCTTGCCGTACGCCTCGACCGGCGTCCCGAGGGCAGCCTTCGCGCGTTCGCTGAGCTCTTTCCCGAGCACCTCGCCG
>DASSHR010000199.1:0-10895 GCA_035692745.1 Candidatus Limnocylindrales bacterium
GATTCGTCGTCCGCCCATTCTTCGAGCGCCTCGCGTGTCTCCTGCGCATCGACGAGGTCGGGCGCGAGGAGGGCAGCACGGGCCGTAAGGAAGATGTCGACCGACGAATAGGGCAGGAGCGCCACGCCGCGCTGCGACCAGCGCGTGACGTCGTAGGAGGCGTCGCCGAAGCTGGATTGGGCCCATCCGAACTGCTTGACCAGGAGTCGTCGCGCCAGCTCCGCCGCCGTTGCGCTGTCGAAGCGGCTGCTCGTCGACGAGGAGAGCCGCTCGAGCGGCTCGATGAGCGCGGCTCGGCCGGCATCCGTGATGACGTAGCTGGTGAGGCCGACGCCGCCCTGCGGCTTGAACGACGCGTCGAGCGGGTCGTAGCTCGCCTGCCGCACCAGGAGCCGCGTCGTCACCACGTGGATGGTTCGGATCAGGGCGTCGGTGTAGTGCTTGCCGCCGATGGTCGCTTCGGCCGCGATCCGGATCTGGTGATCACCGGCCGTCATCGGCGGCAGCTGGACGCGGAGCGACGAGAACGCCGCGCCGGTCACGGTCACCGGCGCCATGCCCAGGCTCGCCGAGGAGACGGTGATCCGGACCTCGTCGTTCGACCCGAGGGCGCCGCCGAAGGTGCGCGCTCGCAGCACGACGCCTTCCCCGACGAGGTACTCGGGGGCAAGCGTGGAGTCGACGAAGAACGGCAGCCCGACCGGGATGTTGACGGACGCGAACCCGGCATCGAGGTTGCCGGACACGGCAGCGGCGCCGAGCCGCCAGCTCGTGAGGTCGTCGGACAGGGTGAACTCCGCCGTGCCTCGTCCGTCTGCGCCGGTGGTGATGCGCTGGAACGTGACGGTATCGCTGAAGTTCTCGCGCCCTCCGCCTTCGTCCCCGCAGCCGCCTTCGTCGGCAGTCGGGATGTCGTGGCTTCGGTACGACGTGACGAACCCGGCGGGCGGCGAGGCGAGCAGCTCCGAGAGCAGGTCGACGTCGTTCGCGTAGCCGAGCTTGAAGAGCTTCTCGTCGATGCCCTGCAGGATCACGTCGGCAGGGACGGGCTTGCCCGAGGCATCCAGGGTCCGCACCTGGACCGTGACCTGCCCGCCCGGCGCATAGCGGGCGTGGTCCGGATCGAGGGTCACCTTCAGCGTCTTGTCTCGCGGGTCGACGACGGCACGGACGTCGGCGACGAAGTAGGTGCCGTCCGAGAACCAGACGCCGCGCACGTCGTAGCCCGGAAGGTCCGCGTCGCGAAGCGTTCGCACGAACGTTGCGGCGTCCTGGAGCGTGGCGTTGACCGAGCCCGGCTTCGCCACCAGGAAGAGGAAGCGGCCACCGGTCGCGACCGATCCGTCGCCATCGTGCATCGTCGCGTCGACGGTTCCGTCGAGGTGGACGACGAGGTCCGGCGTGAACCCGCAGCTCCCGAGCTGCCCGAGGTAGGGCCGAGTGTTGCCCGCGACGTGCTCGCGGCGCGAGGCCACGTACACGATCAGGCGGCTCAGCCGACCCTGGGCATCGGTCGCCGTCAGCCTGACCTCGTACGCGTCTTCGATCGACGGCGCCGGCACCGAGAGGTGGAACGTGCCGTCCGGCCGGGACGTCAGGGTCGGCGAGGCGACCTCGACCTCCTTCGTGTCGTACTGGTAGAGCGGCACGACGACCTTTTCGATGAAGTCGTAGCTGGTGCCGATCTTCGTGCGGACGAGGACCTCCTGGACCACCCGCGCCTTGACGGTCCCGCCGGCCACCGGCCCGCCGGCCGGGTCCCCGACGTCGAGTCCCGCGACGAGGCGGGCCTCGACCGCGTCGAGATCGACATTGGACAGGGTGCCGTCGACCACGATGCGCCCGTCCGTCAGCGATCCCTCGGCAGCAAGCCAGCGCGTGGACGGGAAGACCGTCACGAGGGCCTCGCCGGTGATCTGGCCCTCCTCGGGCCGCGCCGGCCTGACGGCCACGTATTGCGTGCTCCAGCCGTCGGGCCCGTAGGCGGTCGCATCGGTGATCGTCGCCTTGGCCGCGCCGAGGGCGTCGGTGGTGATCGTGCCGGATGACCGATCGAACGCCTCGACGTTGAGCTCCACACCGGGCACGGGCGTCCCGTCGAAGAAGGTCGCGGTGGCCGCGACGGCGACCGATTCGCCGGCCAGGAAGGCATGCCGCTCAGTTTCGACGCCCAGCTCGTAGGCGGGCTTGCGGATCTCCGTCACGCCGATCCAGATCGTCGCCACGGACGTATCGCCGACGAGGAGATCGAGGTAGTAGGTCCCGGCCGGCAGGTCGTCGATGTGGACGTTTGCCGTGAACACGCCACGCTTGGTCAGGGTCACGGGCTCCCGCGTGATCGCCGCCTCGATGGGCGAGCCCTCGGCGCGCAGGACGACGGCGACGCCCGTCGGCACGGATCGATCCGAACGTGCCCGCACGACGCCGAAGACGTTGGCGACGTCGGTGCGCCGGAACGTCGTGCGGCCGGAGTCGAAGGCCACGAACCAGTCGGCGTTCGCGCCACCGTAGCCGCCCTCGTACCGCCAGTACGCGTAGTCGACGGCCATCCCGATCGGGACGAGCAGGCGGCGGCCGTCCGGGGCGGCAACCGTCAGGAGCGTGACCTGCTGGGGCGTCGCTTCGTCGTCGAAGAGTCGCCCGGTCGGCTTGAGCAGCGGCTGCGGCGTCTCGACCTGCAGGAGCCCATCGGCAGCGGTCGCGCCGAGGCTCGCGCCGCCCGCGATCGCGACCGTTGCGTTCGCGATGCCGGTGTCACTCGGGATGTCGTTCACCCACACGAAGGTCGTGCTCGTCGCGACCTGCGTGTACGCGGACAGGTCCGTCACCTGCAGGAGCAGCTGTGCCGGAGGCCCGGGTTGCTCGAGGGTCAGGACATAGTCGCCCCGGGCGAGCTTGACGGGGATGTGCAGGGCGCCCTGGACGTCGGTCTCGATGAGGGTCGCCTTGACCTCGGCGACCTGGGTGAGGCCGTCCGTCTCGACCACGGCCGACGGTGCGGCGATGGCCCACGCGTCGCGGCCCATCAGGCGGCGCGCGGCGTCGACGAGCGCGTCGAACCCGGGCAGCCGATTGACGTGGACCGTGATGGCGTTGGGAATGCCCTCGTCACCGTCGACCTGGTAAACGGTGACGTCAGGCTGCTGATTCGGGCGTACCTCGAGCATCGTGCGGCCGAACGCCATCGCGGAGACGGACGGACCCGGCGCGCTCGTCTCGAACCGGAAGGTGACCGGCTCCTCGAGCACGCCGTCGGAGCCGGTGACGGCGACGCCACGTTGCAGCGTGACCGTGTAGATCGTCGCCGGCGAGAGTGGCTGCTCCGGGATGAAGGACCAGGTCCGACCGTGCTGCTCGAAGCGGCCTTCGGCCTTGGGCTCGATCGAGAACCGCGCCTCGACGCCCGTGGTCTGGTCCTGGTCGAACGTCAGCTCGATGCCGGTGTTGACGGGAACGGCAACCGCCTTGTCGCCGGGCAGGGTGGTGGTGACGTGCAACGGACCGCGGGTGACGTAGATCCAGCTGCCGGCGACGACGCCGTCGGACTCGAGGCGGAACCGATACCGCGTGGAGGGCTCGAGGGCCGAGGCCGGGCGCACGATGGCGACATCCGGTGTCGCGCCGGCCTCGACCGCGAGCTTGACCGGTGGCTTGGCGACCAGATCCCTCGCGAGCTCGACGGCAGGCGTGCCAGTGAACGAGCGCAGGGTGAAGGCGGTATCCGGTGCTGCCCCGATCCGATCTCGGTCGATCGGCGTCAGCTCCGCGGCCGGCTGGTACGGCGCGCCGGCGCCCAGGTCTTCCCAGGGCTCCTCGGTTGGTCCCGCGGTGCCGGTCGGGATCCGCGCGGACGAGGACGGACCGGTCGTGGCGAGCGCCGCATCGGTGGGCGCCGGAGGGTTCGTGGTGAGGAGCGAAGGGCTCAGAATCGCGCTGATGAGGATCAATGCCGCGATGGCGACGCCGGCGCGAATGGCCGTACGCCGCTCGATCGTTCGCCTGGCTATGCCGGATCCGTCGCTCACCGAACCGCCCTCCACTGCCCCTCCGCGGCATGAGACGAGCAACCTCCACCGATGTGGCGACGGTATGCTCGGGCCATGGTGACGGCGATCCGCTACGGCGGACAGAGCAATGTGGCCCCCTTGCAGGCGGCATTGCTCAAGGCGCCCGGCGAGGCGTTCGGCAAGGCCTACGAGGACCCGAAGCACGGCTTCCTCCATGCCTGCGACCTCGACCTTGCGAAGCGGGAGCACGCGGCCTTCTCGGAGCTCCTCGCGTCGCTGGGCACGACCGTGCACCAGCTCGACGAGGAGATCGAGAGCCCGGACCTGCTGTATGCCTACGACCCGCTGATCGTCACCGACCGCGGCGCGATCCCGCTGCGACCCGGCAAGCCCAACCGCGTCCCCGAATCCGCGGTCATCGAACGCTGGTTGAACGCGCGCGGCGTGCCGACGCTCGGGCGGATCGAGGCGCCGGGCACGATCGAGGGCGGCGACACGTTCTGGCTGCGGCCGGATCTGTTCTGCATCGGCCGGACGCTGCGGACGAACCAGGCCGGCGCCGACCAGCTCGCCGCGCTGGTCGGTGGTGACGTCCGGATGTTCGATGTGCCGTACTGGAAAGGTCCGCAGGAGCTCGTCCACCTCATGTCGGTGATCAGTCCGGTCGCCGACGACATCGCGGTCGTGTTCGAGCCGCTGCTCCCCGTGGGCTTGTGGCAGCTGCTCCGGGAACTGGAGTACCGGCTCGTGCCCGTCCCGACGGAGGAGTACGAAACCCTCGGCTGCAACGTGCTGGCGGTGCGACCAGGCGTCGTGATCGTCGCCGAGGGCAACCCTCGCACGAGGCGCGGGCTGGAGGCGCTCGGCGTCGAGGTGCACACGTACGCCGCGACGGAGATCGGGATCAACGGCTCCGGCGGGCCCACGTGCATGACCCGCCCCATCTTCCGATCGTGACCGCCCGACCCCTGTCCGATCCGGAGCGCCGGGCAGCAGATGCCGTCGACGGCGACTGGGCGGCAGGCGTCACCGAAGAGCTCGTCCGCGTGAGGTCGATCACCGGCGACGAGGGCGCGGTGCAGGATCTCGTGGCGAGCCGGCTCGCGGACGTCGGCTGCCGGGTCGAGCGCATCGAGGTGGATCCCGCTGACGCGCGACGGGACCCGGACTGGCCCGGTGACGAGATGCCGCGCGATCGGCTGCCGATCGTGCTCGGGCGGCTCGGGAGGCCGGGCGGGCGACGGATCGTCCTGGTCGGCCACGTGGACGTCGTGCCGGAAGGCGATCTCGCGACGTGGACCCACGATCCATGGGCCGCGGAGCGCGTCGGGGATCGGGTCTACGGTCGCGGGGCGGTCGACATGAAGGGTGGCGTCGCCGCGATCCTGGCCGTTGCCGGCGCGTTGACCCGGACCGGCATCGCCGACCAGCTCGACGGCGAGGTGCTCATCGCCAGCGTGCCATCCGAGGAGGACGGCGGGCAGGGCATGCTCGCGGCGATCCGCGCCGGCGTCACCGGGGACATGGCCGTGATCACCGAGCCGACCGGCCTCGGCGTCGTCATCGCGCACGCCGGCGCCATCACCTTCAAGCTCACGGTCCCGGGCCGCGCAGCGCACGCCTCGGTGCGGCGCGAGGGCGTCTCCGCGCTGGACAAGCTCCAGGTGCTGGTGCGAGCGCTCGAGGCCGACGAGACGGCTCGGAACGCTGCCGAGACCGATCCGTTGATGACCGCCCACGGGTTGCCCTACGCGACGATCATCGGCAAGGTGTCGGGCGGGGACTGGGCATCCACGGTCATCGACAAGGTGGAAGCCGAGGGTCGGTACGGCGTGAAGCTCGGCCAGACGTGGCGCGACGCCGAGCGCGACCTCCAGCGCGCCATCGACGATGCGAACGAATCGGATCCGTTCCTGCGCGAGCATCCCGCGACGGTCGAGCTGACGGGCGGGAAGTTCTCGTCATCGCGTGTTCCCGCGGACCACCCGCTGCCGGTCGGGCTGTCCGGTGTGGTCGAAGCGTTCACCGGCAGCGTGCCGGAGCTGTCCGGCGAGCCCTATGGCGCCGACATGCGCCTGCTCGTCAACGAGGGCCGGACTCCGACCGTGATCTTCGGGCCGGGCGACAAGCGCGTGGCGCATTCCGCCGACGAGTGGGTTTCCGTCACGGAGGTCGTGGACTGCGCCCGCGTCCTCGCGGCCTGGGTCGTTCGGGAGCTCGCGTGATCGGCTAGGCCGGCCGCGCGGCCGCGGCAGCGGCGATCTCGTGGCGACGCGTCACGAGGAGCCAGATCGGCATGAGCACGATGGCCACGCCGATGAAGCCAAGGGTGGAATAGCCCGCCGCCGCGACGACCGCACCGGAGCCGAGGCTTGCCGCCGCGGAGGTCGTCCAGATGACCGCGTCCGCCACGCCCTGCACCCGGGCGCGCTCGCCGAGATCCACCCCGGATGAGAGCAGCGTGCTGCCGGCGACGAAGCCGAGGTTCCAGCCCCAGCCGAGCAGGAAGAGCGCAACGAGCAACAGCGTTGCCGATTCCGGCGGCGCGAACGCCGCCAGCAGCGATGCCGAGATGAGCACCGAGCTGCCGAGCAGGATCGTGCGGACCGGCCCGATCAGGCGCGTGATCCTGCCCGAGAGCGGTGCCAGCGCGAACATCCCGAGGACGTGGGCGCTGATCACGACCCCGACGGTCTCGATCGGGTGGTGATGGTCCTGGAGGTGGATCGGCGTGATCGTCATGATCAGGGTCATCGTCACCTGCGCTGCGATCAGCGCAACGAACGCTCCGATGACCGACGGGCGAAGCAGGATGTCGCGCACCGGCGTGGCCACGTAATCCGCGGCACGCTCCACGTGCGCCTCGAACGCCAGGGCGAACGGGTCGGGTCGCAGCAGCAGGTAGGACAAGGTCGCGGCGACCGTCACGAACAGCATCGGCACGAGGTATGGACCGGCGTGCTCGGGCAGGCCGAGCAGGGGCGCGATCCTGAACGAGATGGGCACGAGCAGTGGTCCGACGATTCCACCGATCGTGGAGCCCCACACGACCGTGCCGATCGCGACCGACCGCTGATTGCCAGGCACGAGGTCGGCGGCCGCATATCGGGACAGGTTGTTCGAGGAGTTGCCGAAGCCGATCAGGAACGTCCCGAGGATCAGCAGGGGGAACGACCGGCTCACGACGGCGAGGATCGCAACGGTCGCGCCGACCAGGCCGACGAGGTAGCCGGACGTCAGGCCGAGTCGCCGGCCGTTCCGAGCCATGAGCCACGACAGGGCGATGGCGCCGAGTGCGGCGCCCATCGTGACCGATGCGCCGGGCGCCCCGGCGAGCGTCGGGTTCCCGAGCAGCTCCTCGCCGACGATCGCGCCGACGGTGACGGCGGCGATGTGCCCGGTGCTGCCGAGCGCGACGCCGAGGAACAGGGCCCAGCGGGTCCGGGTCCTTGCCCGCGCGAGGGCGTGGTGGTCGAGGTGGGCTGCTTCGTGGGCCATGAATGCCATGGCCGGTGATCCTAGGCGAAGTCCGTGGCGATCGGCATCGTCGGCAGCGGCGTCCGGGTGGGCGGACTGGCGATTCGTTGCCTGACAGGCAACAAGATCAGTGGCGGCCCGCGATCAGTGCAGGTTCAGCTTGAACCCGCAGATGGGGCAGACGGCAAGGCCGCGCTCCGGATGAAGCTCGAGGAAGCTCGTGCAGCCGTTCGTATGGCAGTAGAGCTTCGCTGGGCTCGATGAGCGCCGGCGCATGCGCCGGATCGATGCGGAACGTCCGACGACGGACGAGTGGTAGGTGCGCGAAAGCATGTGGTTCGTTGATTCCTCTTGGCCGCGGAGCCTGGCGATATGAGCCGGCCGGCGGTCCTGGTGCTCATCGCGGGTTGGGCGATGGAGCGGTTTGTTCGTGCCTCACAGACGCGGGAGCGGGTCGATCCGGTTCCTTGACTCGGTCGATGCTCTGACCTGCGTCCTCTGCGTGGCGCTCTCTTGACGTCATCGAGCATGCGGCCTGTCGACCGGTGCTGTCAAATGCTCGCGCGAGCTGGCTTGTCCGCGAAATGCCCCGAAGGTCACGTGACCCCACTCTCATGAGCGTTTAAGAATCACAACCCACAATCA
Source organism: Candidatus Limnocylindrales bacterium (assembly GCA_035692745.1). Taxonomy (GTDB): domain Bacteria; phylum Chloroflexota; class Limnocylindria; order Limnocylindrales; family CSP1-4; genus UBA5189. Next base: position 8,130 of record DASSHR010000199.1, read on the forward strand.
AGCGAAACGTGGTTGCAGCGCCCGAGGAGGCGCTGCGAAAGTACGGGCGCTAGCATCTCGGTGGTACCGAGCGCGCGGCCCGCCCCAGCACCGCGTCTCGCCGGGCCTGTGTCCGGGATCGCTCGGGACCATTCGAACCGTCCGTTTGAGGAGGCTCCACTCCGTGTCATCTCTGCGTCGTCGGGGGTTGCTGTCGCTCGCACTCGCGCTCGGCATCGCGCCCGCACTCGCTCCCGCGGCGCTCGCCGCCGGGCTGACCATGACGACCCCGTATCCGTCCGTCACCGTGAGTCCCGGCAGCCAGGTGGCCTTCGACCTGTCGATCAAGACGTCGAACTCGGCGCGGGTCAACCTGTCGCTCAGTGGTGTGCCCTCCAGCTGGACGGCGGGCCTGCACGGCGGCGGCTTCGTCGTCGGCGCGGTCCAGACCAACGGCTCCGACGCCACGACCGTGCGACTCGACATCGACGTTCCCGAGGATGCGAGCGGCTCCACGACGATCACCGTGACCGCGAACGACGGCGCGTCGACCGTGACGCTCCCGCTCGACATCAAGGTCGAGGCGAACGCGGGTGGCATCGTCACCGTGAAGCCGGACTTCCCGGAGCAGCGCGGCACGTCGAGCCAGAGCTTCACCTTCAACCTCAACATCAGCAACCAGACGCCCGAAGACCTCGTGTTCACGGGCACCGCCGAAGGCCCGACCGGCTGGACCGCCGACGTGACCCTCACCGGCCAGGCGACCGCGGTCAGCGGCACCGTCAAGGCCGGCGGCGCTTCCAATGCCGCCATCAAGGTCACCCCGGCCGACAACGCTCCGGCGGGCAACTACCCGATCGCGGTGGTCATGACCATCGGTGGCAAGCAGTACCCGGTCTCCCTGAGCGTCGACGTCACCGGCAGCTACTCCATGGTCCTCACGACGCCGACCACGAACCTGTTCGCCAGCGGCAACGCCGGCACGGCGATGACGCAGCAGTTCACGATCCAGAACACCGGCACGGCGCCGATCACCCAGGTCGTGATGTCGAGCACGCTGCCGACGAACTGGAAGGCGACGTTCGATCCGGGCACCGTCGACTCGATCGCGGCGGGTGCCAACACGACTGTCACGGCGACGATCACGCCGGCCTCCGACGCCGTCGCGGGTGACTACGCCCTGACGTTCACCGCTCGTGGCGCGGAAGGCAGCGACCAGGTCGACATCCGGTTCACGGTCAACCCGTCGATCATCGGCACGCTGCTCGGGATCGGCATCTTCATCGTCGCCATCGGGGGCCTGTACTGGGCGTTCCGCCGCTACGGCCGGCGCTGATCCCATGACGGTGTCCGAACGGCGCGTGGCCCGCAAGGGCCGCGCTCGACAGCGAGACCAGGAGCGCACGCCGATCGACCCGTCGGCGCTGATCGTCACGCGTCGTCTCTCGAAGCGCTACGACAAGATCATCGCCGTCGACCACCTCGACATCGAGGTGCGCGCCGGTGAGATCTTCGGGCTGCTCGGGCAGAACGGCGCGGGCAAGACGACCACGATCCTCATGCTCCTCGGGCTCACCGAGCCGTCGAGCGGCGGCGCGCGCGTGGCCGGGTACGACCCGGCGCGGAACCCGATCGAGGTGAAACGCCGAGTCGGCTACCTGCCCGACAACGTCGGCTTCTACGACGGCATGACCGGCCGGCAGAACCTGCGATACACCGCCAAGCTCAACGGCCTCTCCGGCGATACCGCCGAGGCAAAGATCAGCGAGGCCATCGAGCACGTCGGCATGACGGATCGAGCCGACTCGAAGGTCGAGACGTACAGCCGCGGCATGAAGCAGCGCCTCGGCATCGCGGATGCGCTCGTGAAGGACCCCGAGATCCTCATCCTCGACGAGCCGACGACGGCGATCGACCCGATCGGCGTGATCGAGATCCTCGACCTGCTCCGGCGCCTGGTTCGCGAGCGCGGCCTGGCCGTCCTGCTGTCGAGTCACCTGCTGCAGCAGGTCCAGTCGGTCTGCGACCGCGTTGGGATCTTCGCGGCCGGCAAGCTCATCGGCGTCGGCACCGTGGCCGAGCTGGCCGATACCTTCGGCGAGGAAGCGGCGCGCATCGAGGTCGGTTTCGAGGGGCTCGACCCCAGGGAATATCCCGCCACCGTGGAATCGCTACGGGCAATCCCGGGCGTCTCCGGTGTGCACGCGCCGACAAGCGCAGCCGAGCCGTTCGTCGTGCTGACGCAGCCGCGTGACGCCACCGGGACAGCGCGTGAAGCACTCATCAAGACCGCACTCGCGAAGGGCCTCCGGCTCAGCTCCATCCGCGAGGTGGCGCCGTCCCTTGACGACATCTACCGCCGGGCGCTGCACGCCTCGGGCCTGGCGGGCCAGCGTGGGGCAGCCGCATGACCGCCGAATCGACCGCCGTCGCACCCGTCGCACGTCCGGTTGCGCTCCGTCCGAAGCTCCGCCCCGGCTGGATCACGATTGCCGGCAAGGAGTTCGCGGATCACCTGCTGAGCGTCCGGCTGTACGTGATCCTGATCGTTCTCGGGGTCGCCGCGATCGTTCCCCTCTACTTCGCCGCCGAATATCTCCGGAATGCCGCGGGATCGGTGGCCACGCTGGTCGCCACTGGCCAGCTCCGAGCCGTCTTCCTCGCACTGTTCACGATCGAGCCCCAGGGGATCAACCTGGGCCCCATCTCGTTCACCGTGCAGTCGTTCATCGCCATCGCGGCGCCGCTGCTGGGGGTCGCGTTCGCCTTCGACTCGGTCAACGGCGA
>DASSHR010000200.1:0-1498 GCA_035692745.1 Candidatus Limnocylindrales bacterium
CGCGCCCTGCGTGGAGACGTCGTCCATGACCGCCTGGCCGGCGAGCGACTTGTTCCGGATCGATGCCCGGCGATACCAGGACGCGCGCTGCCAGAAGCGCTTCGCGGAAGCGTCGGCGTCCGACTGGGTCGCCTCGAGTCGATCGTCGTTCGCCACCCATTCGGCGTCGGCCGGACCGCCGGGGTAGTCGGCGCGGATGTCCGACCGGTTGAACGCCTCGGTCGCGGGCCAAAGGGTTTTCGTTCCGAAGCCCAGCGCCTCGCGCTGGTAGCTCGTCAGGCCGTTGCCGTTGTTGACGCTCGACCCGGCCGATCCGGAGCCCGAGAAGACGGTCAGGATCGTGACGTTCTGCCCGAGCTCGCGAAGGCTGGCGATGAGCCCGCCGCAGGACAGTGCGACGTCATCTGGATGGGGAGCGACGAACACGTGGGCCATCGCCTTGGAGGATACGGCATGATGACCGCATGACAGGCGACCCGGTCACATACCGGCTGCTCCAGGCCATTGCCATCCTGCTGTTCTCGATCGTGCTCGCGCTCATGGGCGGCGGCGCCATCGCCCTGATCATCGCGTTCATCGGCCTCGTGGTCGCGGCCGTCGCCCCGAGCACCCGCCCTCGCGGCTAGCGGTACTCGGCGGTTTCTTCGCGCAACGCGCCGAGGATCTCGATCTCCACCAGGTCCTTCGGCCGGCCTGCGGCGCGCTTCATGCGGATGAGGTCGTCGACGCTCGCGACGAGCACTGGCCACCCGCCGATCTCCACAGTCATGGCGCCCTGGGCGAGGTCAGCAAATCCCGTGGTCCCGCTCGGTGTTGCCAGAATGTCGACGTCCCCGAGATCGGTCGCGAATGTGAACGAATCGCCCGCGGCCAGTGTCCGCGCATCAAGCCTGAACGGAACGTCGTCGGCTGCGCCCCGAAGCCGAGCGTGCATTGACTGCAAGACGCGGGCGAGGGCCTCGAGGTTCTGGCGATCCCGCGCATGACAGACGTCGATGTCGCGGGTCACCGTCGACGAACCTTGGATGCGTGCGGCGACACCGCCGATGAGGACGAAACGGACTCCGGCATCGGACAGCGCCTGCAGGGTTCGCGTCCATTCGAACGTGCCAAGCTCCGTCATCGGCGCACCGATGCGTCGAATGCTGCAATCGACCGCGCGTCCGCCTCAGCCAAGCGAAGGCGCTGCTCGGGAGTCAGGCGAAGAAGCCCGCGAATCTGGGTTCGATCGATGCCGACGCCGAGCAACGGCTCGACGCTCAGCGTCTGGCCCGCTGCACGAAGCAGCCGGTCGAGCGTGTCCGTCCGTGGCGAGAGCGTTCCGAGCTCGATCCGGGCGACCGTCGACTGCGGAACCCCCGCGCGGTTGGCGAGCTGCCGCTGCGACAGTCGCGATCGACGTCGCGCCTGGCGAAGGAGGTACGCCGCGTGCATGGCGCGATGATAGCAGGGATGCTATCGATGCTTACTCGGCGGACCAGCCGCCCTCGCCGACGAG
>DASSHR010000201.1:0-1138 GCA_035692745.1 Candidatus Limnocylindrales bacterium
GAACGCGCTGTCATCCGTGTCCCTCGATCCGCCGCTGGTCATGGTCGCGCTGGATCGCAGCCGGTTCATCACGCCGATGGTCCGTGCGCACGGCCGCTACGCCGTGAACATCCTCGGCGACGGACAGCAGGCGCTCTCGGACTGCTTCGCCCATGCCCCCGTCTCGCCCGGACGTGAGGAGTTCTGCGGGGCGCGGTGGCACGCGGGCACTGGTGGGCTTCCGCTCCTCGACGGCTCCATCGCCACGCTCGAATGCACCGTCGTTCAGACCTTCTCGGCGGGCGATCACGACCTGTTCATCGGGCGCGTCGATGCGCTGGATGCGCCGGGCCATGACGAGCCCGGCCCGGACGGGGTCACGCCGCTCCTGTACTTCCGACGCCGCTACCTGCGCGTCGAGCGCGGCGCGGACAGCCCGGTCGAAGGCAAGCCGGAAGGCTGACGGCGCGTGCCAACGATCCAGGCGAACGGCCTCGAGATCGGGTACGACGTGCTCGGCGCAGGCCCGCCGATGGTGCTGCTCCACGGCGCGACGTCGCTCGGGCGCGAGGACTACGCCGCGCAGCTGCCGTCGATGTCGAAGGCGTTCCTCGTCCACGTGCCGGACGCGCGCGGCCATGGCCGGACGCGGTGGGACGCCGCGAACGGGTTCGAGTACGGCTGGCTGGTCGATGACCTGACCGCGTTCGTCGATGGGCTCGGATTGGATTCCTTCCACCTCGTCGGGTTCTCGATGGGCGCCATGACCGCGCTCCAGTTCGGGGCGCGGCACCCGGAGCGGCTGCGAACGCTCGTGGTCGTCGGGATCACGACCCACCGTGAGCCGCGCGCGAGCGTTGGTCGCCGGCTCATGGATCCCGAGACGATCCTGGCGCGCGATCCGGCGTTCGCCGCACGCCTGTCCCGGCGGCACGACGAGGGGCAAGGGGTCGGCGCGTGGCAGCGCCTCCTGCCCGCGATCGCGGCGGACATCGCGGCGCAGCCGCTGCTCTCGCCAGCGCAGCTCCATGGCATCGACTGCCCGACGATGGTCGTGTGCGGGGATCGCGACCCGTTCGTGCCGACCGAGCACGCGGCGGGCCTGGCGCGCCAGTTCCCCAACGGCCGGCTGTTCATCGCGCCGGACTGCGGCCATGAG
>DASSHR010000202.1:0-1653 GCA_035692745.1 Candidatus Limnocylindrales bacterium
AGGCCTGAAATCGCGCATATTCGCGCTCGCGCCGCCCAGCCCTTATGAGGCCCGGCGCCGCCCCACCCGCACACGGCGCTTGCCGAGCCGAACCACGTACCACTCGCCGCCGATCGGCTCGGGCAGCGCGCCGGCGGGATCCGACAGCCGCTGGTCGTTGATCGTCACGCCGCCGTTCTGGATCGCGCGGCGCGCCTCACCGTTCGACGCAAAAGACCCGGAAGCAACGAGGAACGCGATCACGCCGCCGTCGCCGGGCGTCCACGTGAACCCGTCGGCGGCGCTGTGCAGCGTGGCGAGCACCGCGGGATCCGTGATCGGCCCGCCGGCGAACGCGGCCTCGGACGCGCCGATCGCCTGCGCGGTCAGCTCCTCGCCGTGCACGCGCGTCGTGAGGTCCCGAGCAAAGACGCGCTGCGCCTCGCGCCGCTCGGGCGCCGAGGCGATCAGGCCCTCGAGCTCCAGGATCCGAGCCGGCTCGAACGTCGTGAACCAGCGCAGGTACACGCCCATGTCCCGGTCGTCCGTGTTCAGCCAGTGCTGGTAGAACGCATAGGGCGACGTCCCGTCGGCGTGGAGCCAGACGGAATCGCCGGTCTCCGACTTGCCGAACTTCGTGCCCGAGGGGTTGAGCAGCAGCGGATACGCCATCGCGAACGCATCGCCGCCATCCGTGCGCCGGATGAGCTCCAGGCCCGCGGTGATGTTCCCCCACTGGTCCGCGCCGCCCATCTGCAGGTCGCACAGGAACTCGCGGTGCAGATGCTGGTAGTCCGTGGCCTGGATGAGCATGTACGAGAACTCGGTGAACGAGAGCCCGCGCTCGAGCCGCGTCTGGACCGAGTCCTTCGAGAGCATGTAGGGGATCGTGAAGTGCTTGCCGACGTCGCGCAGGAAGTCGAGCAGCTGGATCTTCTCGAGCCAGTCGACGTTATTCACCATCCGCGCCGCGAGGGGTCCCGAGAAGTCGAGGAACCGCTCCAGCTGCGGTCGCATCGACGCGACGTTCGCGGCGAGGCGCTCGCGCGACAGCAGGTTCCGCTCCGTGGATTTGCCGGACGGATCCCCGATCATGCCCGTGCCGCCGCCGACGAGCGCGATGGGGCGCCCACCGTGCCGCTGGAGTTGGATCAGCCCGAAGATCGGCACGAGGTGGCCGATGTGCAGCCACGGCCCGGACGGATCGAAGCCGATGTAGGCCGTGAGCTCCTGCCCCGTTGCGAGGCGCGCCTCCAACCCGTCCGAGGCCGCCTGGAACATGCCGCGCCAGCGCAGCTCGGGCAGGAGCCCGCCCAGACCGGGATCGAAGGTGGGTGCGGCGTCGGCGCCGGCAGCGGGCACGGAACCTCCGTCGGGTTACGAAATCGAAACGGGCGTCACAGGGATTCGCCGAGGGTCGTCGTGAGCCCGACCCGATGGGGGGAAGGGACCCTCACGGACCCTATGGTATCGTCGCCGCCGCATGCAGACAGCACTCCAGAGGCGTCAGCGGCACCGCCGCCAGGGGGCCGCCCGACGCGGACGTGGAGGTGGCTCCGCACGACGCGCGGCGCTGGCCATCCCCCTGCTCCTCTTCTCCAGCTTCATCGTGCTCGGCAGCGTTGGCTTCGTGGGCGCGATCAGCGCGTATTCGTACTACAGCCGCGGTCTCCC
>DASSHR010000203.1:0-8657 GCA_035692745.1 Candidatus Limnocylindrales bacterium
CTCGAACGTCGTGTCGTCCGGCGCGATGAGGCCGGCGCGCGCCCCGCCTTCGATCGACATGTTGCAGATCGTCATCCGCTGCTCCATCGACAGCGCCTCGATCGCGCCGCCCCGGTACTCGAACACGTGCCCCGTGCCGCCGCCCACGCCGATGCGGGAGAGGAGGTTCAGGATCACGTCCTTTGCGGAGACGCCGGGTTCGAGGCGGCCGTCGACGCGGACCTCGTAGGTCTTCGGGCGCCGCTGGAGGAGGCACTGCGTGGCGAGCACCATCTCGACCTCGCTCGTGCCGATGCCGAACGCGAGCGCGCCGAACGCCCCGTGGGTGCTGGTGTGCGAGTCGCCGCACACGATCGTCATGCCCGGCTGGGTCAGCCCGAGCTGCGGCCCGATCACGTGGACGATGCCCTGGTTCGGATCACCGAGCCCGTGCAGCGGGATCCCGAACTCCTCGCAGTTGGTCGTGAGCTGCTGGACCTGGGCCGCCGCCATCGCGTCCGCGATGGGGAGGTTGCGTGGGGTGGTCGGGACGGAGTGGTCCGCGGTCGCGACGGTGCGCTCCGGGTGGGCGACTCGGAGTCCGCGCTTGCGCAGGCTCGTGAACGCCTGGGGGCTCGTCACCTCGTGGACGAGGTGCAGGTCGATCGCCAGGATGCTCGGCGCGTGCGCCGACTCCGCGACGACGTGCTCGTCCCAGATCTTCTCGACGAGCGTGCGTGGCGTCCTTCCCGGGGAGCTGCTCATGGCGCGACATTCTGCCGCACCGCCGCGAATCCGCTGCTGGGCCAAAGGTCCGCCGGTCCTCGGCTGGTATGTCGTCGGTCGGCCAACCGGACACCGTCCGGTCGGCACTGCGCGCTTCGCGGCGCTACCCGCTCCGGGGGTTCAGGCCGCGGTCACCCCTCGCCTCGGCGCCACTTCCAGAACCAGTACGCCGGCGCGATGAACACTCGATCGAATGCCGGCAACGTCCGGACCACCGAGCCACCCCAGCCCTTCTTGAAGCGGTAGACGCCGTCGAGCGGGTCGCGCCTGGCCTCGGCCTCGAGCTGGTCCAGCGCGGCGTCCGAGAGCGATCCCTGGGCGGCCGCCAGCTCGTGCCGGCCGCGCGCGTCGGCGATTCCCCACAGGTCCCAGGTCAGGACACCGCGGCGCCGCGCCCAGCGGATCGCCTGCCACTGGAGGAGATGAGCGGCGCGATGGTCGAGGCCCGCCGGCGTGGACCCTGCCGCGAGGTACATCCCCCGGTGCCCGAACGCGACGTTCAGCGAAGCGCCCACCGGCTGTCCCTCATGCTCGGCGATCAGCAGACAGGCGTCGTCGCCGAAGGTTTCGAGGAGCGTCCGGTAGTACGTCGCGGGGTGGAAGCCGAACGGCTTTCGCTCGTTCGTGGCGGCCAGCATCCGCTCGAGGATGGCTGCGTCCGCGGGCGCGCCGAGACGCACGGTCACCCCCTCCCGCTGGGCGCGTCGGACGTCGGCTCGGTGGCCTTTGGAGAAGCCCGACATGAGCTCCTTCGTGCCGGGTCCCAGGCCCAGGTGGATCGAGGCCCGGGGCTGGAGCGTGCGCTCCTCCGGCTTGAAGCCCGCGTCGCGGAGCATGGCGGCCCACGCTGCCGCACGAGGGTCGCCCTCGAGTGTGTCGGGTTCGAAGCGGACGAATGCGGCGCGGTGCGCGTGTGCGATCCGCACGATGGCGTCGATCAGCGCGCGATCGACCGCCCAGTCGCCCGAGAGCAGGGGACCGCACGGTACGTAGGCGACGGCGAGGCCGCGGTACGGCCGGATGAGCAGCTGCGCGCACGCTTGCCCACCACCCGACGCAAGGCGGAACGGCTTCCACCCGAATCGCGACTTCAGCGCTCCCCACGCCCACGACTGGAGGACCGCGCCGTCGTGCCGGGCGACCAGCGCATCCCACGCCTCCGGCCGCTGCTGCGCGACGACGGCGACGTCTTCCTGCCGGGTGCCGTCTGCCGGCCTTGTGAGCGTTCGAGCGGAGATCGGGTGTCGCATTCGGGAAGCCTCGCGAGCAGCCGGCCGACGAATGGCCGGCGCCTGAGCGAGGTATGACTTCCCTCGATGAACCTCAGGTGAATCGCGGCAGCGAGAGCTGGAAGGTGGCTCCGGATCCGGGCGAGCTCGTCGCCGTCAGCCGCCCACCGTTCCGCTCGGCGAGGCTGCGTGCGATCGCGAGGCCCAGCCCGCTGCCCTCAGGGGCGCCCGCCTCGGCATGGACGCGGCGGAACGGCTCGAAGATCTGCTCGAGATCCGCTGCCGCGATCCCGGGCCCCTGGTCGATGACCTGCAGCACGGCCAGCCGGTCGACGCCCGTCGTCGTGATTCGGGGCGCCTCGGCCGTCGCGGCGCTCCCGTAGCGGATGGCGTTGTCGAGCAGGTTCTCCACGATTCGACCGATCTCGGCGGGATCGGCGGACACGCGAACGTCGGCGGCCAGGGAGAGCCGGGCGCGCGGCAGCTCGGGATGCGCCGCCGCGAATCGCTCGACCGTCTCGGCGACGACGACGGAAAGATCAACCGGCTCGTGGGGCTCGGCAACCACCTCGCCGCTCCGGGCGAGCAGGAGGAGGTCGTTCGCGATCCGCGTGAGCCGTTCCGCGGCGCCGGCGTTCACCTCCAGCGCCCGACGCAACGCCTCGGGCGTCTGCGCCCCGGCGAGCGCGCCCTCGGCCGAGGATCGAATTGCCGCCAGGGGGTTGCGCATCTCGTGCGACGCGTCCGCGACGAACCGCCGCTGACGCGCGTGGGCGTCGCGAATCGGCGCCAGGGTTCGTCCGGCCACGCGCCAGGCCGCGATCGCGACGAGGACCACGACCAGGATGTCCGCGAGGAGCAGGGCCAAGCCGATGCGCTCGCGCGTCGCCAGGTAGGCGGCTTCGGCGACCTGCTCGTTGGTCAGGTCGGCATCGAGGTCGACCGTCGGGGCGAGCACGGTAGCGAACCCGCCATAGAACACGAGGCTGAAGACTCCGAGTGCGAGCACGGTCAGGCCGATGTACAGGATCGTCAGGCGGACCCGGGCGCGCCGGAACATCAGGCCGACTGCCCTGCCCGCAGGCGATATCCGGAGCCGCGGATCGTTTCGATCAGCCCATCGCGGCGGCCCGCATCGACCTTCCGGCGCAGGCTCCGGATGTATACCTCCACGATGTTCGACCCCGCGGCGAAGTCCGCATCCCAGAGCGCGTCGATGAGCCGCTCGCGCGGGAACACCTGGCCGGGATGCCGGGCGAGGAGCGCGAGGAGCGCGAACTCGCGCGCGGTGAGCCGGATCCTGCTCCCCGAACGCCAGACCTCGAGCGTCGCCGGGTCGAGCACGAGGTCGCCGACCTCGACGCGCGGGGCGCGGTCCTCGAGGCGCCGCCGTCCAAGGGCGCGGACGCGGGCGCGCAGCTCGTCCATGCTGAATGGCTTGGCGAGGTAGTCGTCCGCGCCCAGGTCCAGACCCGTGACGCGGTCCTGCACGTCATCGAGCGCCGTGAGCATGAGGATCGCGCCGGGAAACTCCGCGGCCCGAAGCGCGGTGCAGACCGCGAACCCGTCCATCCCCGGCAGGATGACGTCGAGGATCACGAGGTCGTACGCGTACGCCTCGACCCACGCGAGCACGCGGCTCCCATCAGCCTCAAGGTCGACCGCGTGGCCGTCCGCCGCGAGGACGCCCTTGACTGCCTCGGCAATGACCGCCTCGTCCTCGACGATCAGGATCTTCAGACGCTCACCCTCCGGTCGCGGCACCGCGCAGGACGGCGAGGACCCGAGGGTCGATCCAGCCGGGCGCCGCGGTGCGCTCCTCGAGGTTGGCGACGCCCATCCAGTCCTCGAGGGCCGCGTGCCACGCCATCGTCCAGCCGTCGGGGAGCTCGCGCGGTGAGCCGGTCATCGGTCGTTCGCTCGACTCGTCGTTGCCGGCGCGCGACGGCGTCCCGGCGGAGGGGCCTGGGAGCCCATTGACCTGCCACATCGGCTGGAAGACGCCCCCGAAGCGGCCGCCGGGCTCCGCGCCGATCGCCGACATCAGGGTCCGCAGCTCCCGGGCGACGTCTTCGGTGATCGGGACCAGCTCCTCCACCGTCGGGCGGTCGAGGTACAGCCGCTGCAGCTCGACGAGCCGGCCGAGCTCGCCGATGGGGTCGTCGTGGTGATCGACGCGGAGGTCGACCCAGCGGTCGTTGCCGCCGCCGTAGCCGGCGCCTTCCCGCGCGATGTACAGCGCCGCGCCCTCCCGACCCCGGCGGTCGCCACCGGCGGCGTCGGCAGCGGCGAGGCAGGCGACGAGGAGCTCGGGGAAGGGCCGCCCGCCTGCCAGCAGCGTGTCCACGAGCCCGTCGACGACCGCGGGGCCCGCGAGGATGTTGCCCTGGGCCGCGAAGCCGGGACCCGCCTGACCGCCGGCCCATGCGAAGCACTCGTCGCCGGTGTGCGTCGCCGACCGACCAGCCGCGTCGACGATCCCGGCCTGGCGCTGCGACCGGAGGGCATCTCCGGACACCAGCCGCTCGAGCGCATCGTGCGCGCCGGCGCCGGCCGCGAGGAGCGCGAGCCCGTCCGGGCCGTAGCGGACGTTGGCGAACGACTGCGTGGCGATCGCACCGACACCTGCCTTCACCCACGGCACCACCGCGCCGACGGCGAGGAACTTCGACTGCACGGCGACGCCGAGGTCGCCCGTCGCGGGATCGAGGGCCACGATCGAGTAGGTCATGCGCGGCATGATGCCCCACCGAACGGAACCGCACCGAACCTCCCCCGAAGGTCACCGACGATGGTCCGGTTGCGCAATCATCCGGACCGCCCGTAGACTGCCCGCACCAATGGCGCCCTTCAACGCAGCCGACCGCCGCCCCGTCGTCGTCGCCGTGACGTCCGACGGCCGCCGCGTGAACGTGCCCGTCGACAGCGCCGAGGTACCCCTTCTCTCCCTTCTTCGCTCGCTCCTGGTCGGGATCGAGAGCTTCGTGCTCCTCATTACCGGCGGGCGGGACCACGGAGGGACGCGGCGCAGCGATCGCAGATAGCGATCACCGACACCGACATCCACCCGAACCCCCGCCGAGAGGCGGGGGTTTCGACGTTTTCAGGGCCGGACGCGGCGGCGGGACGCAGCGGCGGGACGCACAGGCAGACGGAGGCAACGTGACGATCACGAAGGGCGAGCGGCAACGGCGCAGCCACATGCCGGCCGACGGCACCGAGCACGCCGACGCGGTCGAGCGGGCGCAGCGCGAGATGCTCCACGAGGGCACCGCGTCGGCGGCCGTCCGGACCGCGGAGCACGGCGCGAAGGCGCGCCCGCGCATCGGCGCCGACGTCCTGTGTGAGGCGCTCCTCCGCCAGGGCGTGGACGTCATGTTCAGCTACCCCGGCGGCGTGATCCTGCCGCTGTACGACATCCTCGGCGACTACCCGGAGCTGCGGCATGTCCTCGTGCGCCACGAGCAGGGCGGCGCCCACGCGGCGGATGGCTACGCCCGAGCGACCGGCAAGGTCGGGGTGTGCGTGGGCACGTCGGGTCCGGGTGCGACGAACCTCGTGACCGGCATCGGCACGGCCATGCTCGATTCGATCCCCATGGTCGCGATCACCGGCAACGTGCCCTCCGCGCTGATCGGCAAGGACGCGTTCCAGGAGATCGACATCAACGGCATCACCCTGCCCATGACGAAGCACAACTACCTCGTCCGCGACGCCGATGAGCTGCCGCGCGTGATCGCCGAGGCGTTCCATATCGCCCGATCCGGCCGGCCGGGCCCGGTCCACGTGGACATCACCAAGGACGCACTCCAGCAGGAAACGGCGGCCGCCCACCCCGATGACGCCGAGGTCGCCGCGGGCCTGCCGGGGTTCCGCCCGACGCTCGAGGGCAACTACAAGCAGCTCAAGCTCGCCGCGGCAGAGATCTCCGCCGCCCAGCGGCCGGTGATCCTTGCCGGCCACGGTGTGCTCCACGCCGGCGCCCAGGCCGAGCTCCTCGCCTTCGCCGAGAAGATCAACGCCCCTGTCGCGTGGACGCTCCTGGGCATCGGCGCGCTGGACGAGACCCACCCGCTCGCCTACGGCTTCATGGGCATGCACGGCTGGAAGCACGTGAACCGCGCCATCCAGTCCGCGGATCTGCTGTTCGCGATCGGCATGCGCTTCGACGACCGGGTGACCGGCAACGTGCGCACCTACGCGCCGTACGCGCGGATCGTCCACGTCGACATCGATCCCGCCGAGATCGGCAAGAACGTGGCCGTCGAGGTGCCCGTCGTGGGCGATGCGAAGCGCGTCCTGACGACGCTCACGCCGATGGTCGAGGCGGTGGCGCCCGAGCGGCGCGCCGCCTACCTGGACGAGCTGGCGGCGTGGAAGCGCGAATCGGAAGGGTCCTCGTGGCACGGCTCCGGCGCCTGGCGCGACGGCCGGCTGACCGCCGACTACGTCGTCGAGCGCATCGGCGAGCTCACCGATCACGAAGGCATCTATGTCGGCGACGTGGGCCAGAACCAGATGTGGCTCGCCCGCTATGCCGGCTTCCGGCACCCGAACACGCACCTGTCGTCCGGCGGGCTCGGGACCATGGGCTACGCCGTGCCGGCGGCGATGGGCGCGGCCCTCGGCGGCACGGGTCGCGAGGTCTGGGCAGTCGTCGGCGACGGCGGCTTCCAGATGACCTCGCAGGAGCTCATGACCCTCGTCCAGGACGAGATCCCGGTGAAGATCGCGCTGTTCGACAACAAGAAGCTCGGGATGATCCGGCAGTGGCAGGAGATCATCTACGCCGGCAACTTCCACTCGGCGCACCTCATGGGACCCGACTACCTGAAGCTCGCGGACGCGTACGGCATCCCCGGCCGCAAGGCGTCGACGCCGGCCGAGGTCGACGAGGCGATCCGGTTCGCGCAGTCGGTCGATGGCCCGGCGCTCGTGTGGTTCGAGATCGCGGGCGAGCAGAACGTCTTCCCGATGATGCCGGCGGGCAAGGGCCTGTCCGACCTCATCGAGGAGTGGGGGACGCCCGAATGACGACGGAGACCCCCGCGTCGGCGGCCCCGGCGCCCGCCCATACCGCCCCGCCCGCCCGGGCGCTGCCCGGTGGCGGCCAGTCGAAGCTGCACCGGCTCGTGGCGATCGTGGCCGACAAGCCCGGTGTCCTGAACCGCGTCGCATCGCTGATGCGGGCGCGCAACTTCAACATCGATTCGCTCGCGGTCAGCCGCACGGATCGCGATGGCGAGTCGCGGATGACGATCAGCCTCCACGGCGATGACATCGCGGTCGAGCAGGCAGCGAAGCAGCTGTACCGGCTGATCGACGTGCTCAAGGTCCAGGACGTCACCGCCGAGCCGCTGGTCGAGCACGAGCTTGCGCTCGTGAAGGTCCGTGTCGGGGATGCCACTCGGGCCGACGTCCTCAAGCTCATCGAGCTCACGCGCGGTCGCGTGCTCGACGTCTCGGCCGAGGCGGTCATCGCCGAGGTCACCGGGTCGGAAGCGGATGTCGACAACTTCGTCGCCTGCGTCCGGGCATTTGGCATCAAGGAATTGGTTCGCACGGGAGCCGTGGTCATGTCGCGCGGCGCCGGATCCATCGAGGAGGCAGTCAAGCGATGACGGCGCGCATGTACTACGACAACGACGTCGAGCCGAAGGCGCTCGAGGGCCAGACCGTGGCCGTGATCGGCTACGGCTCGCAGGGCCACGCCCATGCCCAGAACCTGCGGGATTCGGGATTGGATGTCGTCGTGGGCCTGGCCGAGGGCTCGAAGAGTCGCGCGCTCGCGGAGGCCGCCGGATTCCGGGTGGCCACCGTTGCCGATGCCGTCAGGCAGGCCGACGTCGTGATGATCCTCGTGCCCGACACGGCGCAGAAGGCCGTGTACGACACGGACATCGAGCCGAACCTCAAGCCCGGGGCGCTCCTGATGTTCGCCCACGGCTTCAACATCCGGTTCGCCCGGATCCAGCCCGGCGAGGGCGTCGACGTCGGGATGGTCGCCCCGAAGGGCCCCGGTCACCTGCTGCGCTCCGTGTACTCGGCCGGTGGCGGGGTGCCTGCGCTGTTCGCCGTCGAGCAGGACGCGACCGGCACGGCGCGTGCCCGCACGCTCGCCTATGCGCGGGCGCTGGGCTCCACGCGGGCCGGCGTGCTCGAGACGACGTTCAAGGAGGAGACCGAGACCGACCTCTTCGGCGAGCAGGCGCTGCTGTGCGGCGGCGTGTCGGCGCTCATCAAGGCCGCGTTCGAGACGCTGGTCGAAGCTGGCTATCAGCCGGAGCTCGCGTACTTCGAGACGATGCACGAGCTGAAGCTGATCGTGGACCTCATGTACCGCGGCGGCCTCAACTTCATGCGCTTCTCCGTCTCCGACACCGCGGAGTTCGGCGACTACGTTTCCGGGCCGCGCGTCGCGGAAGGCGTGAAGGCGGCGATGAAGGACGTGCTCGGCGACATCCAGTCGGGCGCGTTCGCGAACCGCTGGATCGCGGTCCAGGAAGCCGGCGGCGGCGAGTTCCAGGAGCTCCGGCAGCGCGATCGGAACCACCAGATCGAGCAGGTCGGGGCGGACCTCCGGGCGCAGATGCAGTTCCTCAATCCCGTCGTCGTCCAGGCCGGCGAGGCGCAAGCGGCGGCCACGTCCGCCGCGAAGCCCGC
>DASSHR010000204.1:0-4381 GCA_035692745.1 Candidatus Limnocylindrales bacterium
CGGCGCTCAGCGCGAGCGAGACGAGCAGGGCGGCCCGGGCAGCTCTCTGGAGCCGACCGTTGGCTCTACGCATCACGCCGACGGGTCGCGGGACGGGCGGCCCCCCATGACGTGGAAATGCAGATGGTCGACCGTCTGGCCGGCCCACTTGCCCACCGCGGTCGAGATCCGGTAGCCGCCGGCCGAGATCCCCTCGCGCCGGGCGATCTCGGCAGCCATCGCCAGAAGGTGGCCGGAGAGCGGCGAATCGGCGTCGGTCAGGTGGGCTGCAGACCCGATGTGGACCCGGGGTACGATGAGGATGTGCGTCGGCGCCTGCGGCGCGATGTCGCGGAAGGCGATCGCGACCTCGTCTTCGGCGACCCGGGTCGAGGGCAGCTCGCCGGCGACGATGCGGCAGAAGATGCACTCGGGGTCGCGGTCGCGGCCGGCCACGGCGTCCGCGCTCACCAGAGCGCCGGCTTCGTGCTCATGAGGAAGCCGATCGTCCCGACGAGCCCGGCCATGACGTACGAGACGTAGCGTTGTCGCTTCGCCAGGTCGGCCCATTTCGGGTCGCTGCCGGAGCGGAGGCCGATGAGCCGGCGCAGGCGCGGCACCTGGACGAAGTACGCGAGCGCGAGGTTCGCGGCGTAGATCCCGAGGGCAACGAGCAGCCACGGCTGCTGGAGCGTGTTGAGGCCGAGACTTGCGATGAGCCCCACGCCCGTGATCGCCAGACCGAGGCCGAGCCAGAGGGTGCCGCGGGACTGGAGCGCCAGCATGAACCGGACGAAGCGGTTGGAGTCGCTGCCGGGGGCGGGACCGACGGCCACCGCGGCGCCACGGGGTCCGCGCTGGGCACGGAACGCGAATGGCAGCAGCAGTGACGGCACGAACAGGCTGATCGCCAGGACGATGTGCGCGATGAGCAGCAACGGGAACAGGGACACGGGCACGCCCGAATTGTAGAAGTGAGCGCTCGTTGAGCCCGACCAGGCGCCGTCAGGCCGGCCGAAGCGCTTCCACGGCCACCCAGTCGCCCTCGCTGCGCCGCTGCCCGAGCCGGAAGCCGACCGCCTCGAAGGCCGTGCGCACCTCGGCCTCGCGGTCGACGAAGATGCCGGACGCGAGCAGCGTGCCGCCGGGCACGAGCTCCGCGTACAGGTTCGAGGCGTGCTGGATGTGGAGCGCCGCGATCAGGTTCGCGAGGACCGTGTCGAACGGCGTTTCGTCGGTGGGGATCGACCCCTCGCGGGCGCGGATCCGCTTGCCCACCCGGTTGTGACGCGCGTTCGCGATCGTCGCCTCGACGGCGATCGGGTCGATGTCGACGCCGAGCACGCGCGTCGCACCGAGCTTCACCGCGGCGATCGCGAGGATCCCCGAGCCCGAGCCGACGTCGAGCGTGCGGCCGAACTCGCCGCGGCGTGCGAAGTCGTCGACGAGCTCGAGCGCGAGGCGAGTCGTCGGGTGCAGGCCGGTCCCGAAGGCCATGCCGGGATCGAGATCGATGACCACCTCGTCGTCGGCGCGGTGATGCTTGCGCCAGCTCGGCTTGATCACGAGCCGCTCGCCGATGCGCATGACGTGGAAGTGCTCCTTCCACGATTCCGCCCAGTCGGACTCATCGACGATGCGGGTCCGCAGGTCGCCGATCGGGCGCAGCCCGAATGCCTGCAGGTGGCCGAGGGCCTCCGCGGCGAGCGCGGTCGCGCGATCCGCCTCGGCCCGGTCCTTTGCCGGCACGTAGGCGCGAATCGTCGCGGGCCGCTCGGGGTTCACCCGGGCGCCGAGGCCTTCGTCGACCAGGTCGAACCCGGGCTCGACGCTGGTCCCGCCAGGCGCCACACGGGACAGGATCTCGCTCACCGCCTCGGCTGCCTCGATGTCCGCCTCGACGGACAGCTCCAGCCAGCGGGTCATGCGCGGCGCTCCGGATCCGCCGCGCCTTCGGCCCTCACGAAGACTTCTTGCCGCGCACCCGATCGAGCAGGCTCGTCGTGTCGTTCACGATCTCGCCCGACGCGTCCGCGTAGGCCTCGAGCGCGTCGCGCTGCGCCTTCGACAGCCGCTGCGGGATCTCGACGTCCACGATCACGTGCAGGTCGCCGCGCTGGCCCGGCCGGCGCAGGTATGGGACGCCCTTGCCACGAAGCCGGATCTCGGTCCCGGGCTGGGTGCCGGCCTTGACCTCGACCGCCTCTTCGCCACTGACCGTCGGCACGAGGATCGTCGTCCCGAGCGCCGCCTGGGCGACGCCGACGCTGGTTTCGAAGTACAGCTCCGTGGCGTCGCGACGAAGCGACGCGTGGGGCGTCACGTGCACGGCGACGTACAGGCTGCCCGCCGGTCCGCCCCGCGGCCCCGCCTCGCCCTCGTTGGAGAGGCGGATCTGGTGGCCCTCGTCGATGCCCGCCGGGATCGTGACCTGGAGCGTCCGCTTGCGCTCGACCCGGCCTTCGCCGCGGCACGTCTCGCACGGCGTCTCGACGATCCGCCCGTCACCCTTGCACCTCGGGCAGGTCGTCACGTTGATCATCTGGCCGAGCATCGTGTTCCGCACGCCGCGGATCTCACCGCGGCCGTTGCACTGCGGGCAGGTGATCGGCTGGGTGCCGGGCGCCGCACCGCTGCCCGAGCAGGTCTCGCAGCGCGCGAGGACCGGGAACTCGATCTCCTTCTGCGTTCCCTCGATCGCCTCCTCGAACGTGATCCGGAGGTCGTAGCGGAGGTCGCTGCCCGATGCCGGGCGGCCGCGCCGGGGGCCGCCGGCCGCCGCAGCGCCGAAGAACGCGTCGAAGATGTCGGCGAAGCCGCCGAAGCCGGCGCCCGGGGCGCCCTCCGTGCCGGTGGTGCCGAACAGGTCGTATCGCTGGCGCCGCTCGGGATCGGAGAGGACCTGGTAGGCCTCGCTGATCTCCTTGAACTTCGTCGCCGCCTCGGGGTCCTGGCTGACGTCGGGGTGCCAGCGCTGGGCGAGCTTGCGATACGCCTTCTTGATCTCGGCCTCGGTCGCCGAGCGCTCGACGCCGAGGGTTTCGTACAGGTCGCCGATTGCCATCGCTGCGAAGGATACGGGCGAGACGGCCGCGGCTCCGCGTCGGCGTAGGATGCCGAGCCATGACGACCCCACGGCTCACCGTCGCGCTCACGTTCGACCACGATTCGCTGTCCGACGGCATCCGCCGCAACGACACACCGGTGAAGCTGTCGCACGCCGAGTTCGGGCACCGGGTCGGGGTGCCGCGGATCCTGGAGCTGCTCGCGCGGGAGCAGATCCCGTCGACGTGGTTCGTGCCGGGGTGGACGATGACGACGTACGCCGACGACACCGAGGCGATCCTGGCCGGCGGTCACGAGCTCGCCTGCCACGGCTGGTTCCACGAGGACTTCGCGGAGCTCTCCGACCCCGCACAGCAGGGCGTCCTCGCGCGCTGGGTCGAGGCGGCGAACCGGGCCACCGGCGTCGCGCCGGCGGGATTCCGGGCGCCGTATTGGTCACTGGGGCGGCTGACCCTCGATCACGTCCTCAGGGCCGGATTCACGTACGACTCGTCGCTCATGGCCGACGACTACCGGCCGTATCGCGTCCGGCTCGGAGATGCGCATTCGGTCGAGGGCGGCTCGACGTTCGCGCCGGAGAGCGAGCTGCGCGAGGTGCCGATCTATTGGACCCTCGACGACTGGCCGCAGTTCGAGCCCGATGGGCCGCGCGGGCGGGACGGCATGTCGGCGCCGTCGAAGGTGCTCGAGATCTGGCTCGCGGAGCTTCGCTATGCCCACGCGCACGCGGCCGGCGGGCTGCTCACCGTGACGATGCACCCGGAGTGCATCGGCCGTGGCCACCGGATGGCGATGCTCGAAGCGTTCGTCGCCGAGGCGAAGGTTCTCGACGGCGTCGTGTTCGATCGGCTCGACCGCTACCTCGAGGCGAACCCGCCGGCCTGATCCGCCAGCGCCACGGCGCGCGCGAACACCCCATCGAGCATCGGCCGGGTGAGCCGACCCGTGAACGTGTTCTGCTGGCTCACGTGGTAGCTGCCGAGCAGCGTCCATCGGCCAACCTGGACCTCGGCGCCATGCGCGAACCGTGGCTTGGGCGACGGGATGGCCGCTCCCAACGCGGCAAACGTCCGCAGCGCAGCGTCCCAGCCGAACGCCCCGAGGGCGACGACGACCCGGGCTCGCCGGAGGGCGGCGAGCTCGCGCACGAGGTACGGCGCACAGCTGTCGCGCTCCGAGGGCAAGGGCTTGTTGTCCGGCGGGACGCACCTGACCGGAGCCGTGACCCACAGATCGACCGCCCGGAGGCCGTCGTCGCGCCGCCGGCTCTCGGGCTGGCTCGCGAGGCCCGCGGCATGGAGCGCCGGCCACAGGAAGTCGCCGCTGCCATCGCCGG
>DASSHR010000205.1:0-1882 GCA_035692745.1 Candidatus Limnocylindrales bacterium
CATGCTGGGCGCGGCGATCCTGGGTGCGCTCGCGACCCGCCCGCTCGGCACCGTTCCGATCAGCCTTCCGGTGCCGGATCCGTCCGCGTTCCTGATCGGGTCGGCCGAGCCCGGCCTGGGGATCGGCGACCTCGCCCCGGAGCTCACCTTCACGGACGCATCCGGTGCGACCGTGCCGTTGACGGACCTCGATGGGAACCCGATCCGCCTCGCGGACCTGCGCGGCAAGGTCGTGTGGATCAACTTCTGGGCGAGCTGGTGCCCGCCGTGCCAGTACGAGACGCCCACCCTCCGCTCGATGGACCAGCGGTATCGCGATCGCGGGCTCGCGATCGTGGGCATCAACGTCCAGCAGACGGTCGACGTTGGCCGCGACTACGCCCAGCGGTACAGCCTCGGGTACACGATCGGCGCCGACGTGACCGGAAAGATCTTCCACACATACCGGGTCTTCGCGCTGCCGACCCAGTTCTTCATCGGCACGGATGGCCGCCTGCGGGCGATCGTGAACGGGCCGCTCGACGACCAGCGCGCCGCCAGCGCGATCGAGGCACTCCTGCCGCCGTTGCCGAGCGGCGCGGCGACGACCGCCCCGGGACCGACCGGACCATGACCGCCGAGCCCGCGTGGACGCCGCCTTCCCAGGCCGAGCTCCGCGAGCTGATGCGCCGCTCCCGGCGCTCGCTCGACTCTCGCGGCTGGCGCGACCCCGCCGCGATGCTCGCGGAGATCCCGACGGACGTCGAGCCGGACCTGTACGGGAACGGCGGCGTGGTGGCGGAGCTCGAGGCGGAGGTTGCCTCGATCCTCGGCAAGCCTGCCGCCGTATACGTCCCGAGCGGCACGATGGCGCAGCAGATCGTGCTGCGGGTGCACGCGGACCGCCGGAACCGTCGAACGGTCCTGTTCCATCCGGACTGCCATCTCGCCGTCCACGAGCTGGGCGCGCTGGAGCGCCTGCATGGGCTCCACGGTCGGGCCGTCGGCTCGAGGGCACGCACGATCGGGATCGATGACCTTCGCCCGGCACCGGGCGACCCCGCGCCGGTTGCCGAGGCGCCGGCTGCGCTCCTCCTCGAGCTGCCGCAGCGGGACCTCGGCGGCCAGCTGCCGGCGTGGGCGGAGCTCGTCGAGCAGGTGGAGTGGGCGCATTCGGTCGGCGCGGCGGCGCACATGGACGGCGCGCGCCTGTGGCAGTGCGCCGGTTTCTACGGTCGAGGCCTCGACGAGATCGCGGCCCTCTTCGACACGGTGTACGTCTCGTTCTACAAGGACATCGGCGCGCTCGCCGGCGCGGCGGTCGCCGGACCCGCTGACGTGATCGCCGAGGTTCGCGAGTGGCGCCAGCGCCACGGCGGCACGCTCTTCGACCTGTGGCCGCACGCTGCCTCAGCGCTCGTGAACCTGCGCCGCCGGCTGCCGCGCATGCCCGAGTACCGCGCGCACGCACTCGCGATCACCGCGGCGCTGGACGGCCTGGCAAACGTCGAGGTCGTGCCGGATCCGCCGCACGCGTCGATGTTCCACCTGGTGCTGCACCGCGATCCGGCGGCGCTCCAGGCCGCGGCCATCCGGATCGCCCGCGAGGAAGGCACCTGGACATGGGGGCGCTTCCACCCGACCGACGTGCCCGGAACGTCCCGAGTCGAGCTGAGCGTGGGTGATGCGACCCTCGAGTGGACGCCCGATGCGTTCCGGGCCGTGATCGAGCGCCTGCTGACCGACTGAGCTCAGCCCAGCTCCGCGAGGACCTCGTCGACCGTCGCCACCAGCCGCTCGGCATCCGCGGCGGAAAACACCATCGGCGGCTTGATCTTGATCACGTTGTGGTCCGGTCCGTCCGTGCTCAGGAGCACACGGCGCTCCGCGGCCCGGTTCACCA
>DASSHR010000206.1:0-8270 GCA_035692745.1 Candidatus Limnocylindrales bacterium
GGCACGTTCGCGATCGCTGCCGGCGTGACCGGCGGCCACGTGGTCCTCGAGGGCGCCGACTGCGGCACGATGGACGCGCTCGTCGAGATCATGGGCCGCGCCGGGCTCACGGTGAGCTGCCAGCCCGATCGCATGGAGGTCGACGCGCGGGAGCTCGGGCCGGGGGGCATGACGGCGGTCGACGTGGAGACCGGCGCCTACCCCGCGCTCGCCACGGACATCCAGCCGCCGACGACCGTCCTGCTGACCCAGGCGCGCGGCGATTCGCACGTCCACGAGGCGATCTTCGAGGACCGCCTGGAGTGGACCGGCGAGCTCGCGAAGATGGGCGCCCGGATCGAGCTGCAGGGCGCGAATCGGGCCGTCGTGCACGGGCCGTCGAAGCTGAAGGCGGCGACCGTCGAGATCTCCGACCTGCGCGCCGGCGCGTCGCTCATCCTCGCGGCGCTGGCTGCGAAGGGCACCTCCTCGATCGGCGGCGCGCACCACGTTCGGCGAGGGTATGAGAACATCGAGCGGAAATTCCTGGACCTCGGCGCCAGGATCGAGCGCGTCCAGGAAGGGGTAAGCACGCCCGCATGAACATCGGGATCGATCTCGGCACGGCCAATGTCCTGGTCCACGTCGAGGGCAAGGGCATCGTCATCCAGGAGCCATCCGTCGTCGCGGTCGATGACGACGGCCGGATCCGGGCCGTGGGCGAGGACGCCCGGGAGATGATCGGGCGCACGCCCGGCAACATCCATGCGATCCGCCCGATGAAGGACGGCGTCATCGCCGACTACGTCATCACGGAGGCGATGCTCCGGTTCTTCATCAACAAGGCGATGACCGGGCGCATGAAGATGCGGCTCTCCGGGCCCGCGGTGATGATCTCCGTGCCCGCCGGCGTGACCTCGGTCGAGAAGCGCGCGGTCAAGGACGCGGCGCTCAAGGCGGGCGCTCGCGAGGCGCACCTGATCGAGGAGCCGCTCGCGGCGGCGATCGGGGCCAACGTGCCGATCTCCGGGCCGTCGGGGAACATGGTCATCGACATCGGTGGCGGTACATCCGAGGTCGCGGTCATCGCGCTCGGCGGGATCGTCGTGTCGACGTCGCTGCGGGTCGGCGGCAACCGGTTCGACGAATCGATCACCTCGTACATCCGCAAGAAGTACAACCTCATGATCGGCGAGCGGACGGCCGAGGAAGTGAAGATCACGATCGGCACCGCGTTGCCGCTCGAGCGCGAGCTGTCGATGGAGGTTCGCGGCCGCGACCTCATCGCCGGGCTGCCGCGCACCATCCCGATCACCTCGTCCGAGGTCATGGAGGCCATCGAGCTGCCGCTCCAGCAGCTGGTCGCCGCGGTCCGCCACGTGCTCGAGCAGACGCCGCCGGAGCTGTCGAGCGACATCATCGACAAGGGCATGGTCATGTCCGGCGGCGGCGCGCTGCTGCGCAACATCGACAAACTGCTGACCCAGGTGACCGGCGTCCCGTGCCATGTCGCCGAGAACGCGCTCAACTGCGTGGCGCTCGGTACCGGCGAGGCGCTGAAGCACTACGACTTCTTCGCGAAGTCGCTCGTCCAGACGGTCTGAGGCCGGCCCGGCCCCGGTGCAACCCGACGCCCCGGCGGCCGCCAGTCCCAACGCCGCCCGCACCACTCCCGGCGCTCGCGCGGCTCGCGCGTTCATCGACCTGCACTGCCACACCTCCGCGAGCTTCGATTCGCTCGCGTCGCCGGCGTCCATCGTCCGCGCGGCGGCCGCACGCGGAATCACCCACCTCGCGATCACGGACCACGACCGCATCGACGGCGCGCTCGAGGCGCAGGCCTTCCTGGCCTCCGATGCGGGCCGTGACGCCGTGCCGGGCCTCACGGTTATCATCGGCCAGGAGATCCGGACCTCGAGCGGCGACCTGATCGGCGTGTTCCTGCGCGAGGCGATCCCTCCGGGCCTGCCGCCCGCGGAGGCCGTGGCCGCGGTCCGCGCCCAGGGTGGGCTCGTGGGCATGGCGCACCCGTTCGACCGGTTCCGCGGCTCGGTCGGCCGCGGCGAGAACGACGACACCGAGGAGCTTGCGGCCACCGTCGACTGGATCGAGGCCTGGAACGCCCGGCTCATGTTCGGCGACGGCAATGCGCGCGCAGCGGCGCTCGCCGCGAAGGTCGGCAAGCCGGGCATCGCCGTCTCCGACTCGCACACCACGATGGAGCTCGGCGTGGCGGCCACCATCCTCCACGGCGACCTCAGCACCGCAGACGGGCTTCGGGCCGCGCTCGGCGGCCCGATCGAGCTCGTGACCGGCCGTGGCTCGACCTATGCGCGGCTCTTCGGGCCTGCGGCGAAGCTGGTCCAGCGGGCGCGCGGCCGCGGTCGCGTCAAGCCCTCGATGGCCGCCCGATGAGCGACCTGACCCCGCCGCTGCCACCGGGCGCGACACCGAGCGCAACGCCGCCCGCGGAACCGCCCGAGCGCCAGCCGGACCTCTCGCTCGTCCATCGCCTGCGCCAGCCGAAGACCCTCATCTCGCTGATCCTGCCGATCGTGCTGCTCGCCCTCTTCGCGAAGGCGCTGCCGGGCTTCGAGCTGGACAAGCTGCCCGCCAAGATCGCCGCCGCCAACCCGTTGCTGCTCCTCGCGGCGTTCGTCGTGTTCTATCTCGGCTTCCCGCTCCGCGGCTACCGCTGGGCGCAGCTGCTGCGCCAGAGCGGCTTCGGGCTCCACGTGCGCGACGCCACCGAGATCATCTTCATCTCGTGGCTCGTGAACTGCCTCGTGCCGGCGAAGCTCGGCGACGTGTACCGCGCGTGGCTGCTCAAGATCAACTCGACCGTCTCGCTGTCGCGCACCTTCGGGACGGTGTTCATCGAGCGCGTGCTGGACCTCTTCGCGATCGCGACGCTCGCCCTCGCGGCCGGGTTCGTGTCGTTCCGGAGCGGGCTGCCGGGCGACGTCCAGATCGTGTTCGCGGTCGGCGTGGTGTTCCTCCTGCTCCTTGCCGGCGCGCTGCTCACGATGCGCAACTTCGGCCGCCAGATCCTCACGAAGCTGCCGCTCCCGCACCGGGTGCTCGAGCTGTACGACCGCTTCGAGGAAGGCGTCTTCCGCTCGATCGGGCTGCGCGCGCTGCCGCGCCTCATCGTCGTCACCGGGCTCATCTGGGCCACCGAGGCGATGCGCCTGTACCTGGTCGTCCAGGCGTTCAACCTGCCGGGCGTCCATCTCGGCATCAGCGGCGCGTTCTTCGTGGCGCTCTCGGGCTCGCTGCTCACCGCGGTGCCGCTCACGCCCGCGGGCATCGGCATCGTCGAGACGGGCGTCGTGGGGCTGCTCACGATCGTCTACGGCGTGTCGCCGAACGACGCGCTGGCGATCACGCTCGTCGACCGGGCGATCAGCGTGCTGTCGATCATCGTCCTCGGCTCGATCGCCTACGCGATCTCGCCCAAGCGACGCGGCGCCGGGGTGACCGCAGTACCAGCCTGACAGGACCCTGGCGGCGCTCCGGGTCGGAGCGCGACTGCAGCGCTCCACACCGGATTGCGCCCCTCCGATCTCGACCCACCGACGCGCCGTCGGGTGCGGTTCGCCATCTGCCGAACCCACCTGTACGAACGGGGGATATGGACCACCAATGGGTCCCACGAACATCCGGGCATGAGCCGCACCAATGGCCGCGCTTTCAACGAGTGGCTGCGCGCCCAGCTCAAGGCCAAGAAGATGTCGCAGCGGCAGCTCGCCCAGCAATCGGGTGTCGACCACTCGACGATCTCGCGGCTGGTGCGCGGTGACCGCATGCCGTCGCTGGGCACGGCCACGAAGCTCGCCCGCGGGCTCCGCGAGCTCGGCGAGAACGACGAAGGCCCGCAGTACCTCGGGCTGATGGGCGGCGGCGTCCAGAACCCCACCGCGCGCATCGAGTACGCGCTCCGAGCCGACGAGGCGCTGAGCGAATCGCAGGTGCGCCAGGTGATGGAGTACTACCTCGCGGTCCGCATGCGGCGCATGGGCAGCGCGTTCTCCTCCGACAACAACGCGTACGGGCGCTCCGACACGGGCCGTGCGAACGGCCCGCATCTCCCATCGACGGTCGGCCCGAACGGCGTCAACGGCATGGGCGGGCCGATCGTGCCCCGCCCGGCCCTCGTCGCCGGCGGCGGCCGGGTCGCCACCGCAACCGATCCCCGCACGGTCGCGCCATCACGGCTCCGGCCGGTCCGTTCGCAGGAAGGCTACTGACCGGGCGAAGCTCTGGCGGGCCGACGCCCGCACGTTCCACGTTTCGAACTGATCGCGACCGAAGCGCCCTCCACGCTCTCGGTCCAGGGGCAAGACGAACGCCGGCGCTCGGGGCGCCGGCGTTCGCCGTTTCCGCAGCGGCTCCAGGGCGGCAGTCGCCCGGGCGTCGAATATGCGCAATTTCTGCCCTTGGGAGCACGTAGCGTGGGCGCATGTCCGTCGCCGGCATATCGGCCGCCGCCGGCTGCCGCCGGCCGCGATCGCCGGGATATCGGCCGGGATATCGGCCGGGATATCGGCCGCCGCCGGCCGCGACGGCCGGGATATCGGCCGCCATGAGATATGCCGTCGACGCGCATGAGCAGCAGCGAGCTAGGCGAACCGTCGCATTTCGCGCATATTCGATCAGGCTCGCGCAACCCGCTCGGTTGTCCAACGGCGGGCTGCGTCGCGGAGCGGGCCCCAGGCGGAGACGGCGAAGGCGCCGGCGAGCATCGCGAGCCCAACCATCCACAGCACCGGCAGGCCGAGCATCGAGGCGGTCGGCAGCGTCCATGGACGGTTCGTGCGAGCACCCCAGATGACGAGGAGCACGGCGGCGGGCAGGCGGATGAGCAGGGGGATGGGCACGACGTAGGCCGTGCCGGTGTTCGGCGAGATGCCGGTCCCGAGCACGTAGTCGATCCACGCCGGCCAGAGATTCGGGGCGATGACGAAGGCAATCGCGGCGAGGGCGGCCGTGACCCCGAGCGCCACGATCAGCTTCGACCACTCGCGGCGCACGACGAACCACAGCAGCCCCACCCCCACCGAGGGCTTCGTCAGCAGCGGGATCGCCCACAGGCCCGGGTGCCGAAGGGAGCCCACGATCGCTGCCGCGAGGAGCACGTGGATGTTGCCGAGGTACACGTCGGAGGCGACGACCGGCAGCACCAGGAACCCGAGCGCCCACGGGCCGGTGAGCCAGAGCAGCGCGAACCCGATGAGGAGCGTCCAGATCGCCTCGAAGACCTCGAACGGCAGGTGGCCCAGCAGGGAGAAGAACAGCGCCGCGGGCGGTGAGTAGGTGAACGCGTCGGCGGTGGCGACGGGTCGCGAGTAGGGATTCGCGATGTCGACCGCCCAGTAGGCGTGACCGTCGCCCATCGGCACGGGTCGCAGGATCGTGAAGATCACGAGCACGACCACGAAGGCGAGGCGCAGGGTGGTGTCGATCATCCGTCGACGGCGCTGGAGCAGGGTCAGCAGCGGCAACCCGCCGATGACCTTGCGGTCGCTCACGAACGCGGCCTGTAGAGGGACACGACCGTGCGCGGCGAGGCGTCGAACCGATCGATGAGGTCGGCAGCGAGATCCTGGGACTGGAGCAAGGCGTCTTCCGCCTGGCCGCCGCATTGCTGATGGATCGCGTCTTCGAACAGCCGATCGCACGCGACGGCGAAATAGCCGATCGCCTGCATGAAGAAGCCGCGCGTGTGGCCCCCGGCATAGGCAACGGGGAATTCGAGGGCCGCGGGAAGCTTGAACGTGGGGACACCCTCGACGACGACGACGGCGGTGCCCACCTGCGACGCCACGCGTTGGCCCGCGGCCTGGAGTGCCGGCCAGCCGCCATCCGGGTCGACGGCCGGTGGCTTGCGGGACAGCATCCCGACCGCGAGCACGACGACCGCGATGCCGATGAGCGCAGGAGCCGCGGCGCGCGGCGTCGTCCGGCGGGCGCGCCAGGCCGCCAGCGCCGATTGGAACAGGCTGGCCGTCGGGACGGCGATGAGGATGACCACGATCGGGTCGACGAAGGCGTGGTAGTGGTCGTTCGGGAGGCCCGCGACCACCGTCTGCAATGACGGCGCGGCGAAGGCGAGCGCGACCGTGCTCCATGCGAGGATCCCGACGAGCCACCACATCGCCGTCCGTTCGTCGCCGCGCGCCCGCAGGTCCCAGATGCCGATCAGGCCGATGACGATGGCCACCAGCACGCCCGTCGCGGCCGGCACGTCCGTCACGAGCCCGACGAGCGGCCAGCCCACGATCCGGAACAGCGTGAACGCCAGCGCGAGGGCCGGCCCGCCGTTCGGGGAGCCGGCGCCGCCGAACAGGTACGCAACCATGAGGCGCGTCTCCAACCAGTCGTTCTGGAGCTCGTGCACGAGGAGTGGCAGGAGCAGCAGCAGCACGAGCCCCGCACCGCCCGCGACCCCGAGCAGGGCGGCGCGCGTTCGCCGCACCTCGATCAGCGCGAGCACGCCGATCGCGGCCAGGAACACGATCCCGAGGATGTGGAGCTCCATCACGGCGCCGGCCGCGCCGATCGCGAGCGACCACCAGGCTGCCACTCGGCCCCGAGGCAAGACGGCTGCGTTGCGGTGCGCGTGCCACGCCGCGCCCAGCGCCAGCACCGCGAAGAATGCGATCGGGTTGGGGTTCCAGATGAAGGTCGACTCGTCGATCGCGGCCGGGGAGATCGCGAGCAGCATCCCGGCGAGCGCGCCCGCCAGCGGGCCGCCGATCGAACGGGCGAGCCACCACGTGAGCACGACCGCGCCGATCCCGAGGAGCGCGATCCACGCCGTCACCACGACCGGGTTGTCATTCGACAGCGCCGCCGCGGGCGCGAGCAGGTAGTAGTAGAAGGCGCCGTGGTGGAAGTCGCCCACGGACGTCTTGGGACCCAGCAGTGGCCAGACCCCGTTGCGGGTGAAGGCCATCAGGGTCAGCATGTCGTGGCCCTGGTCGGCATCGAACCTGCCGCGCGCGTCGATGCCGGGAAGGCGCAGGAGCGCGGCCACCGCCGTGACCGCGAGGAGCGAGAAGCGATCGAACCGGCTCACGCCGCCGGTCTCGACGTCACGGACGCGGCGGCCCCCGCCGGGCGGCCGCGCGACGGCGGCGTCAGGTGGCGCGCGAGCGGCCGACCGGGCCGCCCTTCGTGTAGCCGCCGCCGACCACCGGCTCGATGAGCCCGTAATCGCCCTCGCGCCGCCGGTAGAGGATCGCCACGCGCTCGTTCTCCGCGTTCACGAACACGAAGAACGCATGCCCGAGCTCCTCCATCCGCGCAACCGCGTCCTCCTCGAACATCGGCTCGATGCTGAAGCGCTTGACCTTCGTGACCTGGCCGCGCACGTCGTCGGCACGGTCGGCAGGCGTCGCGGACGTATCGGCCGAGATGGCGGATCCGCGCACGGTCTCGGGCGACTTCCGGATCCGGCTGGTTTCGCGATGGTCGACCGCCCGGCGCTCGATCTTGTCGAGCACCGTGTCGATGCCCGCGCGGTGCGTGGCAGCCGCGGCGGAGCTGCGCAGCGTCTGGCCGTCGATCACGAGCGTCACGTCGACGATGTGCGAATCCTGGATGCTCCGATGCTGCTCTACGGAGAGCTCGACCGTGGCGTCCGAGCGATCGTCGAGGAGGCGCTCGAGGCGACCGAGCTTGCGTTCCGCATACTCCCGGACCCGGTCCGGTACGTCGTAGTTCTTGCCCTTGACGATGGTCCGCATGTGCACCTCCCGGCTGCGGGTCCATCCTACCGCCGGGCCACCGCCCGAGGTATGGGCCGACGGTCCCATCGAGCGGGCCGATGCTCACCGCTCCCGCGCCACGGCGATCGCCGATACGGCAAGGGCGCCCGCATCCAGGAGCGTCGAGGCACACGCCGCGAGCGTCGCGCCCGTCGTCACGACGTCATCGACGAGGACGAGCCATCGACCTGCGACCGGGGTGCTCGATCCACGTTGCGGGCTGACCCGGAACGCGCCGCCGAGGTTCGACGCCCGCGCTGCACGGTCGAGGTCGAACTGGGCCGTGGTCGCGCGCGTGCGCTCGAGCACGGGCAGCATCGGCAGGCGGAGGCGCCGCGCCGCCTCGCCCGCGAGTAGCGCCGCCTGGTCGTACCCGCGCTCCCGCACCCGATCCGGCGACGCCGGGACGGGCACGAACGCGTCCCCGGCCATCCCTGCCCGCTCCCAGCGGCGCGCGATCGCCGCGCCCATCGGCGGCGCGAGGCGGCGCTCGCCGTCGTACTTGAGCGCGTGCAGCGC
>DASSHR010000207.1:0-2315 GCA_035692745.1 Candidatus Limnocylindrales bacterium
CCGGAGGCGACGGGGTTCGTCACCCTCGAGCCGGACCCGGATGTCCGCGCCTACCAGGAGGCCATGACTCGGCGATCGCTGGCGGAGATGGATCGCAACCGCGAAGCTCGGGACGCGCTCGACGACGACGGGCCAACCATCCAGTTCGGGCCGATGCCCGGCACGGTGCGATTGCCGCCGGAGGGCACCTGACCGCAGGCTTCCCGCCGACTCGGGTCAAGCGAAGCCGAAGATTCCGACGCGGTCGCGTGCCCGGGTCGAGGCTCGAGCCGCGGCGGGTCAACTTCGACGACATTCCATTTCAAGTAGACACGTTGCCGCGCCGCGGCCCTTGACGGCTGGCCGAGCGGCGTCCGCGTCCCAACTGGCGCTTGCCCCACCCTCAGGACCAGCCAATTCGAGCGTCCGGTGGCCATGTGGAGGGGTTGGAGCGCGGGTTGACGACGCGGATCCGGCCGGTTACGCCTCAATGGCTCCTTCAAATGGAAACGTGCCGAGATCGGCCAAGCGCCCGTGGGGCCTTAGCGGCCGAGCGGCGTCAGGCGGGCACGTAGGTCAGGCGGATGACGCCGTCCCCGATCTCGTCCGTCCCGGCGAGGCGCAGTGAGGGGCGGGCGCCGGCGAAGAAGGGCTTGCCGTGGCCCGCGACGACCGGGGCCAGGTAGATCCGGTATTCGTCGATGAGGCCGAGCTCGGTCGCGCTGTTCGCCAGGCGGGCGCCCGCGATTTCGATCTCGCCGTCGTGGTCGCGCTTGAGCCCGCGGATGAAGCCGTCGACGTCAGTCGAAACCAGGGTGGCATTGGGTCCGAGAGCGGACGCCTCGAGCGTGTGCGAGACGACCCATTTCGGGGTCGCGCGCCAGACCTCGGCGTACTCCCGTTCGTCGTCGGACCACTCGGGCTGGTCGTCGTCCCAGTAGCGCATGACCTCGTACATCGTGCGGCCATAGACGCTGCCGGTCATCTGGCGCGTGTTCTCGATGAAGTGGCGGAAGACCTGCTCGGTCGGGTCGAAGTTCGTGTGATCGATGAACCCATCGAGGGTCATCTGGAGTCCATAGATCAGGTTGGCCACGCGTGTCCCCTTCCGTGAGGGCAGCAGGGTACATGGGCATCGGCGATCACCCCCCGTTGCTGACCCAGACGCCCGAGCCGCAGCTCGGCGCGACGACGAGCTGGTCGTCCGTGCCGCTGAGGGCCATCAGCTGGCAGTCAGGGCCCATCGAGAGATCGTCCGGGATCCGCGTCCAGGTGAGGCCGTCCTGGGACGTGAAGACGCCGATGCCCGCCGGGGCTGCGGCGCCGGCTGTGATGAATGAGCCGCCGGACACGACGAGCAGCGAGGGCTCCGTCCACGGGATCGCGGTCGGCCGGTCCTTCGAGGTCCAGTCCGTTCGGCCGTTCGCGGCTGACCACGCGCGCGTGAAGCAGGTCCTGGCGCCGCACACACCCTGGAGGATGGCCACGCGCCGGCCGTTCTCGGCGATGCGGCCGCCCTGGTAGTCGCCGAGGAACTTGATGCGGTGCACGAGGTCGCCCGCGCCGCCGGTCTCCCAGGCGATCGTTCCGGCGGCGAGGAGGTAGCCATCGCGCGTCGCGCCGACGAGCCCGAACGGCGAGGTCAGCAGCGCCGAGCCGGGTCGAGCCGCGAGCATGCCGATCGTCGGGCAGCCCTCGCCGCACTTGCCGACCTCGAACGACTTGATCAGCTCCCAGGTCCGCGCGTCGGTCGATTGCCAGATGTGACCGGTGATGACGCCCGTCTGCTCGAAGCGGTCGCCGCCGGCGTACCAGGTCGAGCCGTCGGTGGCGACGGTGTGGACGTAGAACTCCTCGCCGTCCGGGATCGTCACGTTCGACCACGTGAGGCCATCGGCCGAGAACCACGCGCCCGCCGAACCGAGGCAGCCATCGGCGCACCCGGTCGACCCGACCGCCACGTAGCCCGCGTCGCCGTGGGCGATGTCGAGGACCTGGCCCGCGCCGAGCTCCGCGTACGTCCAGCGGGCACCGAGCGCCGGCGGGGTCGGGCTTGGGGTCGGCGGGGGCGCCGGGGTTGTGGTCGGCCGCAGCGTCGGCGTGGCCGAGGGCGTCGGTGAGGACGCGGCAGTCGCGGTCGGCGGTGGCGGGGATGGGGTCGGCGTGGGAGAGCAACCGGCTGCGAGGGCGACGGCGACGGTCAGCGAAGCGAACGGCGCGACGCGGACGAAGGTCGACACGAGCTTGGCTCCCCCGTAGCAGCTGACCGGCTGAGACGGTCCTCGGCGCGAATGGTGACGGGCGACGCAATCCGTGTCCGTGGACGCCTAACCTTG
>DASSHR010000208.1:0-14853 GCA_035692745.1 Candidatus Limnocylindrales bacterium
CCGGGCTTCTGGTTCACCACCTTCTCGTACGCCCTGAGCCTGCTCCGGCCGGACATCATCCACGAGCTCGACCTCGTGAAGCACGGCTTCATGCCGATCCTCATGCCCTCGACGTTCTGCCCGAAGGAGGACGGCGACTACCTCCTCTTCGGCCAGGACCACGCCGAGAACCAGAAGCAGATCGCGCGCCACTCGCGCCACGACGCGGACGCGTACGACGCGTACAACCACGACGTCAATCGCGTCCTCCAGGCGATCAAGCCGCTCGTCGACGAGGCCCCGCCGGACTTCTTCAGCGACGATCCCGAGGAGCTGATCCGCCTGGCGGCGATGGGCTCCCGCTTCCGCAAGCTCGACAAGAAGGTCCTCCACGACGCGATCCGCCTGCTGACCGGCTCGGCTGCGGACTTCCTCGATGACTACTTCGAATCGGACCTGCTCAAGGGCTACCTCGCGTCGACGGCGATCATCGGCACCAAGGTCGGGCCGTACTCGCAGGGCTCCGGGCTGGTGCTGCTGTACCACCTCATCGGCGAGCACGACGGCGAGTTCGGGGCGTGGGCGTTCCACAAGCAGGGCAACGGCGGATTCACCAAGGTCCTCAAGCGCGCCGCGGAGAGCTTCGGCGTCGAGATCAAGCTCGAGTCACCGGTCGAACGGGTGATCACCTCGGAGGGCCGCGCGACCGGCGTGGCGCTCCAGGACGGCGCCGAGTACCACGCCCCGATCGTCGTGTCGGCGCTGGACCCACGGCGCACCTTCCTCGAGCTCGTCGATCCGCGCGAGCTGCCCACGGATCTGGTCGAGGAGATCGAGCGGTTCCGCTTCCAGGGCACCTCGGCGAAGGTCAACTTCGCGCTCGACGGCATTCCGAAGTACCCGGCCCTCGGCGACCGCACGGACCAGTACCGCGGCTTCACGAACATCGGGCCGTCGATGGAGTACCTCGAACGCGCCTTCGATGACGCGAAGTACGGCTGGTACTCGAAGAAGCCATACCTCGACACGGCGATCCAGTCGACCGTCGATCCGGACATGGCGCCGGCCGGCAAGGCGGTCATGAGCTGCTTCGTGCAGTACGCGCCGTACCACCTCCGGGAGAGCAACTGGGACGCAGAGCGGGACAACCTCGGCGACACCGTCCAGCGCACGCTCGAATCGTTCTTCCCGGGCTTCGGCGACCTCGTCCTGCAGCGCGAGGTGCGGACGCCGCTCGACATCGAGCGCACGGTCGGGCTCAGCGAGGGCAACATCTTCGCCGGCGAATTCCTGGCGCCCCAGATGTGGTTCATGCGGCCCGCGATCGGCTGGGCGAACTACACCACGCCGATCGAGGGCTACTACCAGTGCGGCTCCGGCACGCACCCCGGTGGCTGCGTCATGGGCGCGCCGGGCAAGCTCGCCGCGCAGCGGATCATCCGGGACCGGGCGCGCGCGGCGGCCCGCCGGCCTTCGGGCGGCGGCGCGGCGCTGGCGGGCGCCGGCGTGGCTGCGAGCCCAAGGCGCTGACGCGACAATCAGGTCCATGGACCTCGAGCTGACGCCGGAGCAGGTGGCGCTTCGCCACCGTGCCCGCCGCTTCGTGGTCGAGGTGCTCCAGCCCCACGAGGTCGAATTCCAGCAGGCGAACGGGCGGCTGCCCGCCTCCACCGCGGCCGAGCTTCGCGCGGCGGCCATCGAAGCCGGGCTTGCCGGCGGCGAGCTGCCCGAGGCCGTCGGGGGCAAGGGCTGGTCGATGCTCGAGCAGGTACTCGTCCACGAGCAGTACGGCCAGGCGACGGGCGGGCTGTGGAGCTACGTGCCCGGCGCGTACGAGGTCCTCGGGCACGCCGACGAGGCGCAACGCAGGCGCTATCTCGAGCCGAGCCTCCGGGGCGAGCGGTTCGGGGCGTATGCCGTCACGGAGCCGGGGGCCGGCTCGGATGCGCGCACGCTCGCGTCCACCGCGCGACGCGACGGCGACGACTGGGTGCTCAACGGCGAGAAATGGTTCGTGACCGGGCCGGACAACACGGACTTCATGATCGTCCAGGTCATGGTCGAGGAGGCGGGCGATCGACTGCCGACGCTGTTCCTCGTCGACTACGACACGCCGGGCCTGACGCAGCAGGCCGACCCCGACTACATGCACACGTTTGCCGACCGACACCCGCAGTTCGTGCTCGAGGACGTCCGCGTCCCGGATTCGGCGCGGCTCGGGGGTATCGGCGCCGCGGACGACCTCGCCAACGAGTGGTTCGTCGCCGAGCGGATCCACATCGGTGCGCGCTGCGCCGGCGCGATGGAGCGGCTCCTGACGCTGGGCGTCGAGTGGGCCACGAGCCGGATCCAGTTCGGGGAGCGCATCTACGACTTCCAGGGCGTGTCGTTCCCCCTGGCCGACTCGGCGGCGGATGCCTCCGCTGCGCGCCTGCTCACCCGCGAGGCGGCCTGCCTCGCCGACAGCGGCGCGGATCCGAAGGTGGTCCACGCGAAGTCCTCGCTCGCCAAGCTCTTCGCGTCGGAGGCTGCCTTCACCTGCGCGGATCGCGTCCTCCAGGTGTTCGGCGGCCGCGGCTACATGCGCGACAACCCCGCCGAGCGCTACCTGCGCGAGCTGCGCGTCGACCGGATCTGGGAGGGCACGAGCGAGATCCAGCGCCTGATCATCGCGCGATCCCTGGAGCGCCGGGGCGTCGACCGGGTCGTCGGGTGACCCGGGTCGTCGGGTGACCGGGTGACCGTGGCGTCCGCCGCGCGCACGTTCGACCTCCGTCCGCTTTTCGCGCCGCGCTCGATGGCGCTCGTCGGCGCCTCGCCGAAGAACGACACCGCGCGGATGCTGCGCGACAACACCGCGCGGGTCGGTGGGGCCACGCGCCATTTCTGGGTCAACCCGAAGTACGACGAGATCGACGGCGAGCGCTGCTATCCGGACCTCGCGTCGCTGCCGGAGGTGCCCGACGTCGTCGTCGCGCTGGTCGGCCCGGCACGCGCGGCGTCCATCATCCAAGAGGCGGCGGCGCTCGGCGTGCCCGCGGCGATCGTGCCCGGCGGCGGCGTGATCGAGGGCGGGGAGGTCGCGGCGCAGATGCAGCGTGAGGTGGCGGAGATCGCGCTGGCGTCGGGGATGGCCCTGCTCGGCCCGAACTGCATGGGCCTGGTCGACCTGCACGCGCCGAGCGCCACGTACATCGACGACCTGCCGGCGCACCTCCGGCGCGGCGGCACGGCCGCGATCGCGCAGTCGGGGAGCGTCGCCAACGCGTTCGTGAACGCCGGGCCGCGGATCGGCTGGAGCCGGATCATCAGCTGCGGCTCCGAGGTCGTCCTCGACGTCTGCGACCACATGGCCGCGTGCCTCGACGACCCCGTGACGGATTC
The DNA here is from genome assembly GCA_035692745.1 of Candidatus Limnocylindrales bacterium. Taxonomy (GTDB): domain Bacteria; phylum Chloroflexota; class Limnocylindria; order Limnocylindrales; family CSP1-4; genus UBA5189. The sequence goes on from DASSHR010000208.1 coordinate 3,364, forward strand.
GATCATCCTGTTCGTGGAGGGTTTCAAGCGGCCGGAGCTGTTCCTCGCCCTTGCCGATCGCGCCCTCGCCCAGGGCGTGCCGGTGCTCGCGGTCAAGGTGGGCCGGAGCCCGCAGGCGCAGGCGGCCGCGGTCTCGCATTCCGGCTCGCTCGCCGGCGACACTCGTGCCACGGAGGCGGCGATGCGCGCCGCGGGCATCGTGCTGTGCGACGACCTCGATGCGCTGCTCGAGGCCGCCGCGCTCGTGAGCGCGTCCCGCCGGCTCGGCCGTGGCGTTGGCAAGGGGCAGACTGCGCTGGTGAGCGTGTCGACCGGGGAGGCGTCACTGATCGCGGATCGGGCGCCGGCGATCGGGCTCGCGCTGCCGGCCATTCCCGCCGGCGCCGCCGCGACCATCCGTGGCGCGCTGCCGACGCTCACCCACGTCGAGAACCCCATCGATCCGTGGGGCGCCGGCGACGCCGACCCGACCTACGCCGCAACCCTGACGGCCCTCGCCGATTCAGGGGCGTACGACGTCGTCGGGCTCGTGCACGACTTCCCGTACGCCTCGGCGGCGAGCGAGACCGAGCTGGCAATGGGGCTCGGCAAGGTGCTCATCGAGACCGTCGGCCGCCAATCGGGGGTGCTGCCCGTGTTCGTGTCGCTCACGTCCGGCGATGCGCCGCTCGAGATCGTCGAGCAGATGGAGCACGCGGGCGGCATTCCGATCCTGCGCGGGATCGCGAGCGGCCTCGGCGCGATCTCGAAGCTTGCCAGGTGGGAGCAGCAGCGCGCCTCGCGGCTCGCGTTCGGGCCCGTCCGCTCCGCGTGGTCGGCGCTGTTGGAGCACGTACCCGCCTACGGCCACGACCGCCGCACCGCCGCGACCGGTACCGGCGGCGTCTCGCGCGGCCCCCGGCCCGCCGCAAGCGGCCCCGGCCGGGTCATCCCGGAGCGCGAATCCCTTGAGCTCCTGCGCGCGGCGGGCATCCCCGTCGTCCGATCGATCGCCCTCGAAGGGCGCACGGCCGCGGCGATCCTCCCGGGCGCCGTTGCGGCGGCAGCGGATGTCGGCTGGCCGGTCGCGGTCAAGCTGGACGCGCCGGGCCTCGCCCACAAGAGCGATATCGGTGCGGTGGAGCTCGGCATCGCCAATCCGTCGCAGCTCGGCGCCGCCCTGCGGCGGGTGCTCGCAGCAGGCCGGGAGCACGCCGCCGACGGCGTCCTGATCCAGCCGATGGTGCGCACGAACGTCGAGCTGATCGTCGGCGCGCGGCGCGACCAGCAGTTCGGGCCGCTCGTCATGGTCGGGCTCGGCGGCGTCCTCGCCGAGGTCATCGACGACGTGGCGCTCGCCCTCGCGCCCGTGCGCCAGGCGGATGCGCTCGAGCTGCTCGGGAGCCTGCGCCACGCCCACGTGCTCGACGGGGTCCGCGGCAGGCGGCCGATCAATCGCGACGCGGTCGCGGCACTGATGGTTGCCCTCGGCAACGCGATGCTGGCCAATCCGACGTGGCTCGAGGTTGACCTCAATCCCGTGATGGCCAGCTCGACCGGCGCGCTCGCCGTCGATGCACTGATCGTGGCCGACGTCCGCCAGCCCGACTGGGACTTCGAGGACCCTGGCGGCGCCGATTCCCGCGCCTGATCAGGCCGCCGGCCCGGCGGCCGGCTCCGCAGCCACGCAGGGGAGATCGAGATGACGTCCACCACCGCACCATCCACCACCAACGGCGCCAAGCCAACCTCCGCCACCCTCTACTTCGGGCCGTGGTATCGCCGCTCGCCGTTCTTCGAGAAGACGCTCGAGGCGGGCGCGACCGCCTACGACATCTACAACCACATGTACCTGCCGGGCTACTACGCCGACCCGGTGGAGGAATACTGGGCGCTGCTCAACGACGTCACGGTCTGGGATGTCTCGGTCGAGCGGATCGTCGAGATCACCGGTCCCGACGCGTCGGAGTTCACGAACCGGCTGACCTGCCGCGACCTCACGAAGTGCGCGGTCGGCCAGGGCAAGTACGTGCTCATCACCGCCGACGACGGCGGGATCGTGAACGACCCGGTGCTCCTCCGGATCGAGGAGAACCGCTGGTGGCTGGCGCTCGCGGATTCGGACGCCGGGCTGTACGCCCGCGGCGTCGCGGTGAACTCCGGGCTGGACGTGACGGTCCGCGAGCCGGAGGTCTACCCGATCCAGGTCCAGGGGCCGAAGTCCCGTGACGTCCTGCGCAAGCTCTTCGGGCCGGCGATCGACGACGTCAAGTACTACTGGACGCTCACGACCGAGCTCGACGGGATCCCGGTCGTGATCTCGCGGACCGGGTGGACCGGCGAGGTCGGCTACGAGATCTACCTGCGCGACCCGTCGCGCGGCGGCGACCTCTGGGACCGCGTCTTCGAGGCCGGCAGGGAGTTCAGGATCCGGCCCGTGGCGCCCGTCGAGGCACGCCGCATCGAGGCCGGCATCTTCAACTACGGCTCGGACTTCACGATCGCGAACAACCCGTTCGAGGTCATGGGCCTCGAGCGGCTCGTGGAGCCGCAGGCGGCGGACTACATCGGCAAGGCGGCGCTCGAGGAGATCCGGGCCCGCGGCGTGTCGCACAAGCTCGTGGGGATCGAGTCGACCAACTCGCAGCTGCAGTACGAGATCGCCGAGAAGCGGCCCGTGCTGCACGCCGGCGAGGCGGTCGGCACGCTGACGGACCTCATCTGGTCACCGCGCCTCGAGAAGAACATCGGCTACGTCTGGCTCCCGATCGAGCTGACGACGCCGGGCACCCCGCTCGACATCGTCGCCCCGAGCGGTGAGCTGTGGTCGGCGAAGAGCGCGGCCATTCCGTTCCTCGACGCCTCGAAGAAGGTGCCGCTCGGCCAGGCGGCCAGCCAGGGCGCGTAGCTCGCGGGCTCGGGACGCTCGTCACGATTACCGGGGTTGATGAACTCGACCGATTCCATCGAGTCGGGCAGGTCGACCGGCCGTCGGGCACGGCATTTGACCGTGGATCCGGCGTCATCGGAACAGTTCCATCAACCCGGGTGATCAAATCCGCGGCCGAAGGTCCTTCAGGCGGGCTTCGTGGTCGCGTCCATCACTCCGGCTGATCACCACCGCCGGGGCGGCCGCGACGCCCGAACCGAGCCCGTCGCGTCACGTGGCGTCCGCCTCGGCGACGGCCGCACGGGCCGCGTTGCGGAACGCGCCGAGGCGCCACGCGACCAGCAGCGCGATCGAGACGACCGCGACGATGATCGTCGAGATCGCGTTGATCTGGGGCGTCACGCCGAACCGGATCGCCGAATAGATGTTGATCGGCAGCGTCGTCGACCCGACGCCGGTGTTGAACGACGTCACGACGAGGTCGTCGAACGACAGCGCGAACGCGAGCATGGCGCCCGCCGCGATGCCCGGCGTCAGCAACGGCAGGGTCACGTGCCGGAACGCACCCCATGCCGAGGCGCCGAGGTCCCGTGCCGCCTCCTCGAGCTTCGGGTCGAGGTTGGCGGCGCGCGCCCGGACCGTGATCGCCACGTACGAGATGCAGAAGGTGACGTGGGCGAGCGCGATCTGCGCGATCGACCCGTTCAGCCCGAAGAGCTGGGTGAAGAATACGAGCAGGCTGATGCCCATGATGATCTCGGGGGTGATGATCGGAAGGAGCAGCAGCGTCTGGACGGCGCCCGAGCCGCGGAAGCGGAGGCGCGCCAGGCCCAGCCCGAGCAACGAGCCGAGGATCGTCGACCCGATCACGGCCACGACCGCGACCTGCATCGTGACCCCGAGGGCGTGCAGGACCTCGCGGTTGTGGAACAGGGCCGGATACCAGTCGACCGTGAAGCCCTGCCAGACAAAGGTCCGCCGAGAGTCGTTGAAGCTGAAGATGATCAGGATCACGATCGGCGCGAACAGGAACGCGTAGGTCAGCGCCGCGAAGGCGCTGAGCCAGCGCGACGGCTTGCCGGTCACGAAACCACCGACCCGGTCACGTCCCGATGACCTCGCTGCGCAGGCTGCGCAGGGCGAGGAGCGTGCCGGCGATCGTGACCGCCATGAGCAGGAACCCGAGCGCCGAGCCGGCCGGCCAATCGCGCCCCGAGAGGAAGATCGTCTGGACGATGTTCGCGATGGTGTTCGTCTGCGCGCCGCCGAGCACGTCCGGGGTCACGTAATCGCCGAGCGCGGGGATGAACGTCAGCAGCCCGGCCGCGATGAGCCCGGGCATCGTCAGCGGCAGCGTCACGTGCAGGAACGCGCCGCGACCCGACGCGTACAGGTCGCGCCCGGCCTGGACGAGCGAATGGTCGAGCCGGTCGATCGACACGTACAGCGGCAGGATCGCGAACGGCAGGAAGCCGTACGTCATGCCCAGGATCACGGACAGGTCCGTGTTCAGCAGCCGCAGCGGCTCCGAGATGAATCCGAGCTGCAGCAACAGCGAGTTCACGACCCCGTTGTCGCGCAGGATGATCATCCAGGCGTACGTCCGGATCAGGTAGCTCGTCCAGAACGGCAGCATCACGAGGATCAGCAGCAGGATCTTCCGCCGCCCGCCGTATCGCGAGATCCAGTACGCGACCGGATACCCGATCCCGAGCGACAGGACCGTCGTCATCACCGAGTAGTAGATCGACCGCCCGAATGCGGGCAGGTACTCGGTGCGCAGCGCGTTGCCGTAGTTGTCCAGGTTCGGGTTCGCGAGCGTGATGTGGCTGCTCGGATCCACCGCCCCGAGGCTGATCACCGCGATCAGGGCGAGCGGGAACAGGAAGAACACACCAAGCCACACGACCCCGGGCAGGACGAGGATCGCCGCCCCGAGGCCGCGGCGACGTCCCTCGTCCGACGGCGCGACGGCCGTCGTCATGTGCGACCCGCGTTGGTCACGCCTTGAGCGCGAGCCAGCGTTGCGTGTACTGGTCGAGGTCCGCCGGCTGCAGGTACTGGAGCTCGATCAGCTTGGCGAGCTCCTCCGCCGGCGGGTTGAGTCGCGGGTCCTCGGTGATGTACGTGTCGATGAGCGGCAGGGCCGCGTCGTTCGGGCCCATGTAGCCGATGTAGTTCGTGTTGTCGGCGCTGATCTGGCCGTCGAGGTTGAAGTCGATCCAGAGGTGGGCGGCGATCGGGTGCGGTGCGCCGGACGGGATGATCATCACGTCGTTGCCCTTGATCGAGCCCTCGCTCGGGATCACGTACTTCGTGTTCTCGGAGCCGTCCGTGTAGATCATCTGGACCCAGTCGCCGGACCAGCAGTGGGTGATGTCGACGTCGCCACCGGTGAAGCCCGCGACATGATCCGTCGTGTAGTCCCGGAGCAGCGGCTTCTGCTCCTCGAGCTTGGCGAGGATCGCGTCGAGATCCGTCGTGGAGGTGGTGTTCGGCGACAGACCGAGCTGGAACGCCGCCGCCGCGAAGCACTCGCGGACGTCGTCGAGCATGTAGATCCGGCCCTTGTAGGCGGGGTTCCAGAGCTCCGCCCAGCTCGTCAGGTCGCCCTTGATCTTCTTGGGGTTCCAGGCGTAGCCGGTCGTCCACCAGAAGTTCGGGACGGAGTACTGGTTGTTCGGGTCGTAGCCCGGGCTCTGCCAGGCCGGTGACAGGTTCTTGAGGTTGGGGATGAGCGAGTGGTCGATCTGGCGGACGAGCCCGTCGGACACGAACTGCGCCATCCAGGTCGAGGCGGGATAGCTGATGTCGTAGCCGCCGCCCTTGCCGTCGCTCGTGAGCTTGGAGATCTGGCCGGCCTCGTCGACGAAGTTGTCGTACGTGACGGTGATCCCGTACTTCTCCTGGAACTTGTCGATGGTGTGCTCGCCGATGTAGCCGTCCCAGTTCAGGACGTAGAGCTCCTTCTCGGGGGTCGGAACGGGCGTCGGCGCGGCGGTGATCTCCGGGGTTGCGACCGCAGCGGTGGTGCCGCCCGGCGTCGGCGCCGTGGTGGCCGGGACCGAGGACGGGCTCGAGCCCGACTGACCGCAGGCGACGAGGAGCTGCGTGAGCGCCGCCGCGGCGCCGAAGGCCGCAACGCGGGCGAGGAACTCCCGGCGCGTCCAGTGCGCCCGTGCGAGCTGTTCGTTCAGGGCCTGGTCGAACGTCATGACGCGTCCTCCACTTCGTTCGCCGGCTCGCCGAGGGTCAGCGCGTCGGCAGGCTTCCACGAGAGCTGGATGGAGTCACCGGGTTCGAATCGCGGGCCGCCCTTCCCGGTGAGCACGGAGAGTGCGAGGCCGCCCGGGGTTCGAACCTGGTATTGGACCGCCGCCCCGAGGTAGGCAACCTGCTCGACCGCGGCGGCGAGGGCATCGGTCACCTGGCCCGGGGGCTCGAGCGCGATCGCCTCCGGCCGGAGGCTGACCTGGACGCGGGCGCCGGGCCGATGCCCGTTGGCCGCCACGCGGCACGTCTCGCCGGTATCGAGGCGGAGGTTGGCAGCGCCACCCTCCACGCCTGAGACCGTGCCGGACAGGAGGTTCGTCGTGCCGATGAAGTCCGCCACGAAGGACGTCGCCGGGCGGTCGTAGAGGTCCTCCGGCACCCCGACCTGCTCGATCCGACCGCCGTGCATCACCGCGATCCGGTCGCTCATCGTGAGCGCCTCTTCCTGGTCATGGGTCACGTAGACGAACGTGATGCCCACGTCCATCTGGATCCGCTTCAGCTCGACCTGGAGGCGTTTGCGCAGCTTGAGATCAAGGGCGCCGAGCGGCTCGTCGAGGAGCAGCACCTGGGGCTCGTTGACCAGCGCTCGAGCGAGCGCCACGCGCTGCTGCTGGCCGCCGGACAGCTCGTTCGTACGCCGCCGCTGATAGCCGGCGAGGTTGACGCGCTCCAGGATCTCGCCGGTCCGGCGCGTGATCTCGGCGTTGGCCACGTTGCGCCGCTTCAGCCCGAACGCGATGTTCCCCGCGACGTCGAGGTGGGGGAACAGGGCGTAGCTCTGGAAGACCATGTTGACCGGCCGCTTGTCCGGCGGTGCCTGGGTCACGTCGCGGCCCCGGAGCTCGATGCGGCCGCTCGTCGGCAGGTCGAAGCCGCCGATCATCCGCAGGGTCGTGGTCTTGCCGCAGCCGGACGGCCCGAGGAGCGAGAAGAACTCGCCGGCGCGGATCTCGAGGTCCACCGCGTCGACGGCGGTCACGTCGCCGAACCGCTTCGTGACACCGGCCAACCGGATCTCCGGCTGGGACTCCAGCGGGATCCGCGGCGCAGGTTCCGTCCGGGACGCTTCGGCGGCCATCACGACAGCGCGAGCGTAGCCTAATTGAGCAGTTGCGCAACAGCCCTCGGTTGGCCGCGGCGGCTATCCTCCCCGCGATGCAGGAGAGAGGTGCCGCCGAGTCGCCGCGCGGGTTGGTCGTGGCGTTGGACGGACCGGCGTCATCCGGCAAGAGCAGCGTCGGCGCCGCGGCGGCGAAGGAGCTGGGCTACCGGTTCTGTGACACGGGCCTCCTGTACCGCGCGATCGCGTGGCTCTCGCTGCATCGGGGCGTCCCGTCCACGGACCCGGGCGCGATCGTCCACCTGGTCGACGAGATCGAGCTCGTCGACGACGGCACCGGCCGCCTGGCCCACGTGACGGTCGACGGCGTCGATCGAACAGGCGACGTGCGCGGTCCCGAGGTCGACGCCGCGGTCTCGGCGTACGCCAGCGTGGCGGAGCTCCGGATGGCCCTGCTGACGCGCCAGCGCCGGCTTGCCGCCGCCGGCGGCATCGTGATGGCCGGCCGCGACATCGGCACGGTGGTGCTGCCGGATGCGGACCTGAAGCTCTACCTGGACGCGTCGGTCGAGGAACGGGCGCGCCGGCGGGTGCTCGAACGGGGTGTCGACCCGGCATCCAACGAGGCCGCGGAGATCCTCGCGGAGCTCCGCCGCCGGGACAACATGGACTCGACCCGGGAGGTCGCGCCGCTGCGCGCGGCGGCCGACGCGATCGTCATCCGCACGGACGGCAACGAGCTCGTCGACACGGTCGCCGCGGTCCTCGACGCGATCCAGGCCGCCCGGACGCGCTTGGCCGACGGGCCGCGCGTGGAGGCGGTCGAGCGGGTCGAGCGGACCGAGGCGGTCGAGCGGTCCGAGCGCTCCGAGCGGGTCGCGCGCGCGCCCCGCAAGCCGATCCGGCCGACGCCCATCGCCACCCGCATGCACCTGCTGCTGCGCGCCGGCAGCTTCGTCCTGCGGTGCATCGCCCGCGCCATCATCCGGCTGCGGTTCGAAGGCGACGTCGCCGCGATCCCGAGGGACGGCCCGCTGATCGTCGCCGCCAACCACGCTTCCAGCGCGGACCCCGTGCTGATCGGTGCGTTCCTCAACCAGCTGTTCGACCGGCCGCTGAACTGGCTCGGCAAGCGCGAGATCGTCGAGTTCCCGCTCACGGGCTGGGCGTTCCGGCTCGCCGGGATCCACCCGGTCGATCGCAATGCCGCGGACCTCGAAGCGTTCCGGAGCGCGATGCGCATCCTCGAGGCCGGCCAGGTGCTCGCGGTGTTCCCGGAAGGCACCAGGAGCCGTGACGGCGGGCTCCAGCAGGTGCGCGAAGGCGTCGGCATGCTCGCGCTCCGCAGCGGCGCCCCGGTCCTCCCGGTCGCGGTCCTCGACAGCGACCTCATGTGGCCGCGCGGCAAGCTCATCCCGCGATTCGGGCGGCACGTGACCGTGCGCTACGGAACGCCGTTCACGGTGGCGGACGAGATCGCCAGGATGGGCGCGCCCGTGAAGGGCCGCCAGGCGACCGAAGCCGCAACGCGCCTCGTGATGACCCGCATCGCCGCGCTGCTGGAGCCGCGCCAGCGAGGCGTGTACGCGGGTGACGTCGAGCCCCCGATGGCGAATGCCGCGGGCGAGGAGCAGGCCGCGATCTCGGCTGGAGCCGTCTAGCCCGCCCCTCGTGGGATACTTGCTGCGACATGGGAGCAAGAACCGGCACCGTCGCCGAGATCCGGATCGCGAAGCGCACCGGGTTCTGCTACGGCGTTCGTGAGGCGATCGACAAGGCCAAGGAAGCGAGCGCTGCCGGCAAGCAGACGCACACCCTCGGCCAGGTGGTCCACAACGAGGGCGTGATCCGCGACCTGCAGCACCTCGGGATCGAGACGGTCGACACGCTCGACGACGTCGATCACGGCGCAGCCGTCGTCATTCGCGCCCACGGCGTGCGGCCGGACGTGATGGAACGTGCTGCGGCACGCGGCCTCGAGGTCATCGACGGCACCTGCACGTGGGTCATCCAGGAGCAGAAGGAGATCGTGAAGCTCGTCGACGAGGGCTACACCATCGTGCTGCTCGGCACCCCGAAGCATCCCGAGGTCGTGGGTCTGCTCGGCTTCGCGCCGAACGCGATCGTGGTCGACGAGGAGGAGGACTGGGAGCAGATCCCGCGCCGGAAGAAGATGGCGCTGATCAGCCAGTCCACCCAGCCGCCCTGGAAGTTCGAGAAGCTCGCGGCGTTCATGGTCGCGCGCAGCCACGAGCTGAAGATCGTGAACACCGTCTGCCCGGTCACGATCCGGCGCCAGGAGGACACGCTGGAGGCCGCTCGGGCGGTCGACCTGATGGTCGTGGTCGGTGGCCGATCCTCGGCCAACACGAAGGAGCTCACGCGCCTGTGCGGCATCGCCGGGACGCCGGCGATCCAGATCGAATCCGTGCGCGACCTCTCCGATCCGTCCGCGTTCGACGGCGCGAAGGTCGTGGGGGTCACGGGCGGCACGTCGACGCCGATCGAGGACCTGCACGCCGTCGCCCAGCGGATCCTCGAGATCGCGGGCACGCCCGCAGCGCGCCGGGATGCGGCCGCCCTCGCGGATGCCGCGTTCGCGCTTGCGGCGACCCCGGCCGGCCGCACGACCTCGCTCCCCTCGTCGCGCGCGATCCAGCTCCCCGCCGCCGGCTGACCTGCCCGTGACCAGCCCCGGGCTGCCGATCGTCGCGATCGTCGGCCGACCGAACGTGGGAAAGTCGACGCTGTTCAACCGCGTCGTCGGGGAACGGACCGCGATCGTCGAGGACCGCGCGCGCACGACCCGCGACCGGCTGTACGGCGAAGCCGAATGGAACGCTCGTCGGTTCATGATCGTCGACACGGGCGGGCTGGAGGTGGATCCAGCGGATTCCATCGAGGCGCGCGTGCAGGACCAGGCGCGCATCGCGATCGCCGAGGCGGACGTGATCGTGTTCGTGGTCGAGGCGATCACGGGCCTCACGCCGGCGGACGAGGAAGCCGCTGCGCTGCTCCGGCGGGCGACGGCGCCGGTCCTCGTCGCGGTCAACAAGAGCGACAACGAGCGCCGCGAGCTCGACGCCGCGGAGTTCTACGCGCTTGGCTGGGACCGGACGGTGCCGATCGCGGCGATCCACGGTCGGGGCGTTGCGGACCTGCTCGACGAGGTCGTCGCGGCACTGCCGCCCGAGTCCGACGCCGAGCTCGCGCGCAAGCGGCGCGTGGAGGAGGCGGAGGCGTTCGATCGCGAGATGGATGCCGGCCGGCTCGAGCCGTTCATCGTCGGTGAAGCCGAGGACCTCGAGGACGAGAGCGAGGACGGCGTCAACGCCCTCGACGAGGACGAGGCCGTCCGCAAGTGGGACGCGCTGATCGCGAGCCAGGTCGAGGACCAGCCGCCGGCGATCGCGCTGGTCGGGCGACCGAACGTCGGGAAGTCGAGCCTGCTGAACGCGCTGACCGGGCAGGAGCGGACCATCGTGTCCGAGATCCCGGGCACGACCCGCGATGCGATCGACACGCGCCTCGCCTGGGGCCGCACCGAGCTGGTCCTGATCGACACGGCCGGCATCAAGCGGCGGGGCCGCGTCGCGAGCGGTGCGGCCGCGGATCGCTACTCCACGCTCCGCTCGTTCCGGGCCATCAGCCGCGCCGATGTCGGCGTCCTGCTGATCGATGCGGTGGACGGGCTCACTGCCCAGGATTCGCACATCGCGGGGTTCGTCGTCGACGAGGGCAGGGGACTGGTCATCGCGGTCAACAAGTGGGACGCGGTCGAGGACAAGACCGGCACCACGTTCGACCAGTACGTCGAATGGATCCGCCACGAGGCACCGTTCCTCGAGTTCGCGCCGATCGTGAGCATCTCGGCGAAGACCGGGCAGCGGGTGTCGCGTGTCCTCGAGCTGGCGGTCGACATCTGGGCCGAGCGCCGCCGGCGCATCTCGACCGGCGAGCTGAACCGCGTCATCGGCGAGGCGATCCGGCGCCAGGAGCCGCCGCCGATGAAGAACCGGCGGCCGAAGATCTTCTACGCAACCCAGGTCGGGGTCGCGCCGCCGACGTTCGTCTTCTTCGCCCGCGAGGCGGCAGCGGTCCACTTCAGCTACCGGCGCTACCTCGAGAACCAGCTGCGCGAGTCATTCGGGTTCCACGGCACGCCGATCCGGCTCGTCTTTCGCGAGCGGTCGGCGGCGGTCCGGGAGCCCCGGCGGCCGGTGAAGGCGCGCAATCGACGCCGTCCGGCGGGAGCCGCACCGAGCGGGGCCCGACCCGCAGCGAA
>DASSHR010000209.1:0-5784 GCA_035692745.1 Candidatus Limnocylindrales bacterium
TGGCCAGCTCGAGGCTGCCGCCGATGACGTTCGTCAGGGTCGCTGTCTTCCCGTCGAGGATGTTCGCCAGGAGCGCCGCGATCCACGGCGCGATGACGAGCGCCAGCCAGCGCCGCCATCGGAAGGCCGCACCGCCCACGAACTGGAGCACGGCGACGATCGCCGAGCCGATGGCGGCGATCATCCACATGAGCCCGACGGTCGTCTGGATCGTGACGGCGTCGCCGCCGCGCTCGTGGACCCAGAACTGGAACGTCGCGGCGATCCCGAAGCCATTCACGGTTCCCGTTGGCTTGACCGTCTCGTGGAACGCGAAGGCGACCGCCAGGACGGCGAGCACCGCAAAGGCGATTCCTCGGATGCGGGCATCACGAAGCGCGCGCCGGGCGGCGAGGCCCTCGCCGGTGATCGGTGCGGTGGCCACGGCGACGCTCACGATGCGGCCGCCGGTTCGGTGGGCGGCGCCGCGGGTGGCGGGGTGGCGGCGGGCGGCGACGCCGGAGGTGCGGTCACCGGGCCGACGGCCCTTGGCTGCCTGATCCGCCAGATGCCGCGGATCAGGCCGGGCGCGGCCACGAACATGATGACGAGGGCCATGATGAAGCTCAGCAGATCGAACGGGATGCCCGATTGGACGCCCATGAGCTTGCCGCCGTTGGTCAGTGCGCCGAACAGCAGCGCGGCCATCACGACGCCGCTCGGCCGGAGGCCGGCGAGCAGCGCCAGGGCGATCGCGTTGAACCCGACGTTGCCGTGGATATCGAGCGACAGCTGGCCGACGGTGCCGATCACGATGAACGCGCCGGCCATGCCGGCCAGGCCGCCGGACAGGGCCATTGCCAGCATCATCGAGCCGCCCGCGCTCATGCCGGCGTAGCGCGCCGCGAACGGGGCGAAGCCCGAGGCCCGGAGCTCGAAGCCCTTCGTGGTCCGGAAGAGCAGCCACGACACCGCGACAGCCATCAGGATCGCCACGACGAAGCCGTAATCGAGCCGGGTGTTCGGCAGGTCGAGGATGTTCGGAACGTCCGTCATCGGGCCCATCGGCCGCGAGATCGGCGAGGTGCTGCCCGGGTTGCGCAGCCAGTTGTTCGTGCCCTGGAGCGAGAAGAACACGACCAGGGCAGCGATGTAATTCATCATGATGGTCGTGATGACCTCATGGGCCCCGGTGCGGGCCTTGAGGAACCCGGGGATGAACCCCCAGAACCCACCGGCGGCGGCGCCGCCGAGGATGCCCAGGACGAGAAGCACCGGCGACGGCACCTTGCCGTTGAGCCCGATCACGACCATCGTGGCCGCCAGGGCGCCGAGCAGGACCTGGCCGTTGCCACCGATGTTGAACATGCCGGCGCGGAACGAGATCGCGACGGCGAGGCCGCAGAAGATGTACGGCATGGCCGCGACCAGCGTCTCGGTGATGGGGCGCAGCGCCGTTGCCCAGTCCTTCGGCGTGCCGGATGCCAATGCCGCCTTGAACCGCTCCGGGTCACCGAACGCGCCGGTGAGCAGCGCGCTGTAGGCATTGATCACGCCGCCGATCGCCCCGCCGAAGATGGTCTTGCCATCCACGTTGTCGACCGAGAGCAGGGCCCGAACGGGATCCTGGCCGATCTTCGAGAGCGATTCGAAGTCCGTGAGGATGATCACGATCGCGCCGACGAGCAGCGCGGTGATGACCGCGAGGGTCGGGATCGCTGCCCGGCGGAGCGTGTTGCGGACCGCGTTCACGCGGCCACCCCGCCGCCGAAGGAAGCTCCGCCCATCAGCAGGCCGAGGTTCTCGTACGTCGCGTCATCGCCGTCGAGGATGCCGCTGATCTTGCCGTCGAACATGACCGCGATCCGGTCGCCGACGGCGAGCACCTCGTCGAGCTCCGTGCTGACGATGAGGATGGCGGCGCCGGCATCGCGCTGTTCGACGAGCCGTCGATGGATGTACTCGATGGATCCGACATCCAGGCCGCGCGTCGGCTGGGCGGCCACGCAGAGGAGCACCGGCACGGAGAACTCGCGCGCCACGACCACCTTCTGCTGGTTGCCGCCCGACAGGGCGCCCGCGTAGGTGTCGATCGAGGGCGTCCGGATGTCGAAGTCCTTCACGCCCTGGGCGGCCCGCTCGCGGACCGCCTTGAGGTTGAAGATGCCGTTCTTGCTGTACGGCTGCTTGTGGTAGCTGTCGAGGATGTAGTTCTCGGCGATCGTCATGTAGTTGATGAGGCCGTCACGGCCGCGGTCTTCTGGGATGTGGGCGACGCCGAGGTCCGATACCTGGCGCGGGCTCGACTTCTCCGTGTGGTGGCCGGCGATGGTCATCACGCCCGAATCCAGCGAGCGGAGGCCCGTGATCGCCTCGACGAGCTCCGTCTGGCCGTTGCCCTGGACGCCGGCGATCACGACGATCTCGCCGGCCCGCACGTCGAGGTCGACGCCCTTCACGGCCATCTCGAGGCGATCGTCTCGCACGAACGCGTTCTCGATGTGGAGGACGACGTCCTTGGGCTTGGCCGGGCCCTTCGGGACGATCAGCTCGACGTCGCGGCCGACCATCAGGTTCGCGAGCTGCTGGCGGGTCGCCGTCTTGGGATCCGCCGTGCCGGCAACGCGCCCTCGGCGCAGGACGACGATGTCGTCGGCGACTTCGAGGACCTCGTTCAGCTTGTGGGTGATGAAGATCACGGTCGTGCCCGCGGCAGCGAGCGAGCGGATGATGCCGAAGAGCTCTTCCGTCTCGAGCGGCGTGAGCACGGCGCTCGGCTCGTCGAGGACGAGGATGTCGCTGTGGCGATACAGGGCCTTGATGATCTCCACGCGCTGGCGGACGCCGACGGGGAGTGATTCGATCTTCGCGTCCGGGTCGACGTCCAGGCCGTACTGCTCCGAGAGCTCGACGATGCGCTTGCGCGCCGCGGCTCGATCGAAGGTGCCGATCGCATTCTTGACGGTCTCGGCGCCGAGCGCCACCGCCTCGACCACGTCGAACACGGGGACGAGCATGAAGTGCTGGTGGACCATGCCGACACCCGCGCGGATGGCGCCCACCGGGTCGGCGAAGACCTTCTCCTCACCATCGATGAGGATCTGGCCGGAATCGGGTTTGTACAGGCCCGACAGGATGTTCATGAGCGTGGTCTTGCCGGCGCCGTTCTCGCCGAGCATGCCGAGGACCTTGCCCCGGTCCGCCTGGATCGAGATCCGGTCGTTGGCGAGAACGCCCGGGAACCGCTTCGTGATGTCGCGCAGCTCGAGCCGCATCAGAAGCCCTCAGCTGGTGGGATGACGAGGATGAGAACCGCCCCCGGTCCGCGGTGCGGACCGGGGGCGGATTGCTGGACTGGTTCCGAGCTCGCGGTGACTAGCAGCCGCGGCCGAGGAAGCGGCAGACCGAGAGCGTGCCGTCCGAAAGCTTGGCCTTGAGGTCGTCAAGGTCGGCCTTCAGGTCCGCCGGGATCTGCGAGTCGTAATCGTGGAACGGAGCAAGCAGGACACCGCCGTTGGCGATGGTGCCCGAGTAGTCCGTGCCGCCGAGATAGCCGCCCTCGACCTGGTTGAAGAAGTTGAGGACGGAGACGTCGATGGCCTTCTGGGCCGAGGTCAGGAGCGCCGCGTTGGACGGAGCACCGATGCTGATGTACTGATCAGTATCGACGCCGATCGCCCACTTGCCGGCTTCCTGCATGGCCTTGATCGAGCCGTTGCCCGTGGCGCCCGCGACCGGATGGACGATGTCCACGCCCTGGTCGAGGAGCGTCTTGGCGAGCTGCTCGCCCTTGGCGGGATCGCCCCAGGTGTCGTTGCCACCGGAGCCACCGACGAACGCGCCGCCAGCGGCGACCGGGTCGGCCTGCGAGCCGTCCCAGCCGATGAGGGTGACGGTCGTGCCCTTGTGCTCGTTGTGCCACTGGATGCCGGCGTACAGGCCGTCCATGAAGCGGGTGACGCCCGGGAAGGCGAGGCCGCCGTAGGTGCCGATCTTGCCGGACTTGGTCCAGCCCGCCGCGAGGTAGCCCGCGAGCATCGAGGCCTGGTCGACCTGGTAGTCGAGGCCCGTGAAGTTCGCCGGCTGCGGGGTGTCGTCCGCGCCTTCGTCCTTGTCGGCCGTTGCAGGGTCGTCACCGCAGATGAAGTCCGGGCCGCAGGCGTTCCACGCCGTGTCGACCTGGGCGAAGGCGATCGTCGGGTTCGCTGCCGCTGCCTGGGCCGTGGCCTCCGACTGGAGGAAGCCGACGGTCACGATCGCGGTGCAGCCCTTGTCGACGAGGGTCTGGATGTTGTTCGCGTAGTCGGTCGCGCCCTGCGCCTCGCTGAAGAACGTCGTGAACCCGGCCGCGCCGGCGTCCTCGAGGCCCTTCTTGGCCAGGTCGTTGAAGCCCTTGTCGCCGAGACCACCCGTGTCAAACGCCACGCAGGCGGTGGTCTTCATCGCCGTTGCCGCAGTCGGCCCGGCGGACCCTGGGGCGGTCGTGCCGGTCGTCGTGGTCGCGGGGGCCGACGTCGGCGCCGTCGATGCGGTGCCCGGGCCACAGGCCGCGAGGATGATGGCTGCCGTGGCCCCGAGGCCAAGCAGCCGCTTGGAGATCGTCAACTGTGCTCCTCCTCCATGAGTTTCCGACGCTCCATGGAACGTCGGTCGTGCCCGGCAGGATACGCTAGCCCGGTGCCCCGCGTCGATGGTCTACGCATGATCGATTCGGACTCGCGCGAACGGCGCCGCGAGCGTGCGACGTGGACCGCCGAGCTCCTGGACCTCGAGGCCGGGCGAATGCCGTTCCCCGTGCTCGATCGAGCGGCGATCCGCGAGCTCCTCGCGACGCGGCCGCGCATCTGCGTGGTGGGCGCCTCGCCCGACCCGACGCGCCCGTCCCACGGCGTGCTGGTCGACCTGCTCGCGCTGGGGTACGACTGCGTCCCCGTCAACCCGGCGGCCGAGGAGGTCGCGGGCCGGCGCTGCTACCCGACGATTGCCGCGGCCGTGCAAGCCACGGGCCCGGTCGACATCGTGGACGTGTTCCGGCTCCCGCCCGCGTGCCCGGACCATGCGCGCGAAGCCGTTGCCGTTGGGGCGAAGGTGCTGTGGCTCCAGCTCGGCATCGCGAGTCGCGCGGCGGGCGAGATCGCGGCGGCGGCCGGCCTGTCGATCGTGATGAACAAATGCCTCGCGGTCGAGGCGGCCCGAGCGTGACGGTGGCCCGAGCGTGACGGCGGCCGAGGCCGGCATCGAAACGGCCATCGAGCAGGCGATCGCGGCAATCGTCGCGCGCCCGACCGGTGACCCGCTCGACGGCTCGACGATCCCGGCCGCCGATGCCGCACGCCTCGTCCAGCAGTTCCACCTGGCGTCGACGACGGACCTGGCGCTGCTCGCCCTCCCGGTCGCGCGGCGGCTCGCCGATCCGCCGATCTCGGGCTATCGCGTCGCCGCCGTCGGGATCGAAGCCGGGTCCGGCGACCTGGTCCTCGGCGGCAACCTCGAGTTCCCGGGGACGGAGCTCGGCACGACGATCCACGCTGAAGGCTTCGTCGCGCTCCGGGCGCGACGCCGCGGACGGACGCTCGACACCCTCGCGCTGCGCGTCGCGCATCCCTGCGCGCACTGCCGGCAGGTGCTCTCGGAATTGGCGTCGTCGGACGGCCTGCTGCTTGTCGACACGGAAGGCGCGCGCCTGCACCTCGCGGACCTGTACCCATGGCCGTTCCGGCCCGCATCGCTCGGCGTCGAGGGCGACGTGCCGGCGCGCGTCGCGTGGCCGGCCCTGGAGCCGGTCGACGACGCGCGGAGCGACGG
>DASSHR010000210.1:0-1014 GCA_035692745.1 Candidatus Limnocylindrales bacterium
TTCGCGTCGACCAGCTCCCGGACGCTGTCCACGATGAGCTGCAGGACGCGCTCGATGTCGAGCTCGCCGGCAATCGCCTGCGTGGCTCGATCGAGGGCATACAGCGTCGCGTCGGAACGCACGGCGCGAGCCTAGCAGCGGTCGCGGAGGGGTCGGGGGGTCGAGCGAGGGGGCCTCGTCCCTCCCGATGGCCCGGAACTTTCAGGCCGGAGGTCACTTCGGCCCGGGCAGCCAGACGGACCACGATGCGCGGCATGCATGCCCAACGCGTCGACGCCGCGCCGCCCCCACCGATGCTCCGGCCCGGCAGCGCCACGCGGCGAATCCTGCTGGCAACCGACCTGTCCCCCGCCTCGGATGGCGCGACGCGCCAGGCGATCGATCTCGCGCGCGATCTCCGCGCGACGCTCCTCGTCGTCAGCGTGATCGATCCCGACCTCCGCGGCGCCGCCGGCAGTGGCTTCGAGCGCATGGACCAGCGACGCGCGGCCCGAGAGCAGGCCGCCCACGCGGTCGTGGTCCGAGGCCGCCAGGCCGGGATCCCCGTCAATTTCCTGATCTGGGAAGGTGAGCCGGGCCCGTCCATCGTCGAGGCCGCCGCGGCCGAGGGCGCAGATCTGATCGTCGTCGGCAGCCACGGCCGGGGTCGCGTCGGCCGGTTCATGCTCGGCAGCGTGTCCGACCACGTCATCCGCAACGCGGCGGCGCCCGTCCTCGTCGTCCGGCCCTGACCGGAACGTCCCGACACGGGTCGGGACAGATGGCCCGCCGGCCACGGGCCGACCTTCCCAACGATGAGTCCGTTCGGCAGCGTTCCCGTGCCCCGCGCATCCCCGAGAGTCGGCAGCAGCAGCAAGCAAGGCTCACCTGGCAAATCGGAGAAGGGAGAACATTCGATGAACGGACGGCTTGGGAAGCTGGGCATCGTGCTCGGCCTCATGGGCATCGTGTTCCTGGCCGGCGGCGCCTTCGTCTTCGCGAAGACGTACGAGGGCTACAACAGCCTGCAGGCGC
>DASSHR010000211.1:0-1008 GCA_035692745.1 Candidatus Limnocylindrales bacterium
CGCGACCTCGAGCTTCACCACCGGCTCGAGCCGGTACAGGTTGGGGCCGTCGAGCAGTCGGACCTCGATCAGGCGCATCGGATCATCCGCATCGGGGCGAGGGTAGCAACGGGGTTGCACGCGGCATACTTCGATGCGTGAACACCGCGATCGTGCCGGGAGCTGCCGTCGACGCCGATGAGCTCGAGGCCCTGAGCGGCGCCGTCGCAGCCGCGCTTCCCGCATACCTCGCCGATCTCGAGCGCCTGGTCAGCATCGACTGTGGCTCGTACACCCCGAAGGGCGTCAACGAGGTCGCGACGTGGGTCGCCGCGGAGATGGCGGGCCTCGGCGCCAGCGTCGAGCGCCGCGCTGATCCGAGCGGGCGGTTCGGGGACACGGTGATCGGCACCTGGTCGAACCCGGCACTGGCCGGTCGCGGACCGCGCCTGCTGCTGATCGGGCACATGGACACCGTGTTCGAGGAGGGCACGGCGGCCAGGCGGCCCTTCCGCATCGAGGGCGAGATTGGCAACAGCGCGATCGCCTACGGCCCCGGCGTCACCGACATGAAGGGCGGCCTGCTGACCGGGCTGTACGCGATCGGCGCGCTTCGTGGCGCCCTCGGGGCCGACAAGGACCTGCCGTTCGAACGGTTGACCTACATCGCCAACCCGGACGAGGAGATCGGGTCGCCGTCGTCGCGGCCGCACATCGAGGAGGTCGCCGCCGCGACCGACGTGTGCCTGTGCCTCGAGTGCGCGCGGGCGAACGGCGACTTCGTGTCCTCGCGCAAGGGGATCGCGGACCTCAAGGTGTCGATCTTCGGGCGGGCGGCGCATGCCGGCGTGGAGCCGGAGAAGGGTCGCAGCGCGATCCTGGAGGGGGCTGCGCTCGTCCGCGAGATCCACGCCCTCAACGGCCGCTGGCCGGGCGTGACCGCGAACGTCGGCGTGTTCAAGGCCGGCACGCGCCCGAACATCGTGTGCGACGAGGCACGACTCGAGGTCGACGTGCGGGCGACGAGCG
>DASSHR010000212.1:0-21425 GCA_035692745.1 Candidatus Limnocylindrales bacterium
CCGAAGCTCCTCGGCGGTGAAGGCGGAAGCGTCGGTGGGGGTGGGCCGGGCGCCGGCGTTCGGCGGCTTCGGGCCCTCGACGGTCACGCTCGAAAGTGTGGCACCGAGCCCGATCACTCGCCCGCCCGTCCGGAGGACGCGGACGCCACGGTGGCGGGATCGAGCGGCGCGAGCAGGCCGGCCGTCGTGATCGAATCTGTCGCGACGCGGCGGAACAGCTCGGTCGAAGTGATCGGCAGGACGAGCTGGCCCTGCGCGTTGCGGGCCGGGACGGCCTCCTGGATCCGGACGGCGACGACGAGATCCGGATGGCCCTCGGTGCGGCCGATGAAACCCACACATGAGAAGTTGAAGACGTTGTGCAGCCAGCGGTTCTGCGCCTGGTCCCAGACCTGCGCGGTGCCCGTCTTGCCGCCGATCCAGTAGCCCGGGACCTGCGACTTGTCGACGTACCACGGGCTGGCGAGCACGTGCTGCATCAGGCCGTTGAGGGTGGGGCTCATCGATGCGTCGATGAGGCCCGGCGTGCTCGTCTCGGCGACGGCCTGCGTCCCCACGCCGGCGACGACGTGGGGCTTGACGAGCGTGCCGCCGTTGACCATCGCCGCGTACGCCGCCGCGAGCTGGATCTGGGTCACCGCGACGCCCTGGCCGAAGGACCCGTTGGCGAGGTCGATCTGGCGCCACGTGCGCTGCGCGGGATCCGTGACGAGGCCGCGGACCTCGCCCGCGACGTCGATGCCCGTCAGGCTCCCGAAGCCGAACCGCGTCCACACCTCGTGCAGGATCGTCGACGCGCCGGTCGTGGTCGGGGCGAGGCCCAGCGCGACCTTCGAGGCGACGACGTTGCGCGAGTACGCGATTCCGTCCTCGAGCTTCATGTTGCCCATCGCCTTGCCATCGGCGTCGGTGACCTTCGTCTTGCCGTTGTCGAGGCGGAGGTGCCCGGTGTCGCGGTAGACGGTCTGGAGCGTCGTCGTGCCCTGCTCGAGCCCCGCGATCACGGTGAACATCTTGAACACGGAGCCAGGCTCGTAGACGACGCTCACCACGGGGTCGAGGAACACCGAGTCGTCCGCGGTGGCGACGGCGCCGTACTCGTTCGCGTCGTAGGACGGGTAGGACGCCTCCGCGTAGATCTCGCCGGTCCACGGATCCATCACGACGGCAGAGACGGACTTCGCGTCGTTCGCGAGACGTGCGGCCATGACCTCCTGCTCGACCGCGAGCTGGAGCCCGGCATCGATGGTGAGCCGGATGTCCTCGCCGGGGACGCCCGGCGTGACGGTCCGCTCGGTCTCCATGATCGGCTTGCCGGATGCGTCGCGGTCCGCCTCCACGACCTTCGGCTGGCCGGCGAGCACGTCCTGGTAGTACTGCTCCACGCCGTACTGGCCCGCGCCCTCGTGGTTCACGAACCCGATCAGGTTCGCGGCCAGCGAGCTGTCCGGGCTGCCGCCGGGCTGCGGGTAGCTGCGGATCGAATCCGATTCGAAGGAGATGCCGCCGATCCCGGCCGTGGCTGCCGCATCGGCGATGGCCTCGCTCCGCTCGGGCGGGAGGTCGCGGGCGATCACGAGGTACGGCTTGCCGGTCGCGAGCCGACTGCGAACGTCGGCGATGGCCGCAGGGTCCAGGTCGAGCTGCGTCGCCAGGAAGCTGACCATGCGCTCCCGGCGCTGGTCGTCGAGGTTCTGGGCGGAGACGATCAGTCGATCGCGGACGACGCTCGCGGCGAGCACCACGGTGCCGCTGCGGTCGTAGATCTGGCCGCGCTTGCTCGGGACCGGCGCCTGGTAGTAGATCTGGCGTCGCGCGCTGGCGACGAGATCGTCGCGCTGGGCGATCTGCCAGTAGCCGAGCCGCACGACGAGGAGGCCGGCGCCGAGCACGAAGATGACCAGGAGCAGGAACAGCCGGCGCGTGGAATCGGTTCGACCGGCCATGGGTCGTCCTTCGCTAGCGGGCGGGGATGATGAGCGGCGCGCCGAGCTGGCCGAGGCCGGCGTCGAGCGCCTGCTTGCGGATCGCCGGCTCGCTGCGGAGCCGCTGCACGTCCGACTGGAGGTCCTGGCGGACGGCCTCGAGGCGCTCCCGCTCGGACTGCAGGCGCACGATGTCGTAGCCGGTCGCCGCGACGCGGACGCTCTGGCTCAGCGACAGGAATGCGACGCTGAAGACGATGGCGATCGCGGCGATGGCGAGCCCGATCGACGACGGTCGGCGTCGCACCGACGCGCGGTCCGCTCGCCGGGCGACGGCTGCGCTCGCACCGGTGCGGGCGCCCTTGGCGCGCTCCGCGATGCGTTCCGCTGCGCGATCGGCGGCGCGCCCATCGCGGATGCGCTCACCCCTGCCCGCCCGCTCCGCGAGGGCATCGAGCCCCAGCGGGAGCACGGCGCGGCGGCGCGCGCCCTGGTAGACGGCCATCAGTCCGCGAATCCGTAGGGCGCGTCCCCGGCGGGCGCGTCGAGGTACGAGGTGGCGTCGAGGCCGAGGTCCTGCCCGGTGCGCCAGGCGCGGTCGGATCGGACGCGATCGGCGCGGCGGTCGATGCGCTCGTGGACCTCGTGCTGGCGGCGACCATAGGTGCGGCGGCGGCTGGCGGCGTGGCGCTTGCTCATCGGGGGCTCCTCCTTCCTCGATTTGCGACCGCGGGCTCCTCTTCCCGGGTCGGCGGCGTGCGGTGCGGCGGGGGCGCGGGGGTGGCGGGGCGTTGCCGCCCGGGGCGCGGTGCAGGGCGACTAGGCGGCGATCCGTTCGGCGGCGCGCAGGCGCGCGCTGCGGGCTCGTGGATTGGCGGTGACCTCGGCCTGGGTGGGAACGAGGCCCTTCGGCGACAGGAGGCGGAGCCGGGGCTGCTTGCCGCAGACGCACACCGGCGCCTCGGGCGGGCAGGTGCAGCCGCGACGCTCGGCCTGCAGGAAGCGCTTGACGATGCGGTCCTCGAGCGAGTGGTAGCTCAGCACCACGAGGCGGCCGCCCGGCCGGAGGAGGTCGACGGCGGCCGCGAGGCCCGCCTGGAGCGCATCGAGCTCCTCGTTGACCGCGATCCGGAGCGCCTGGAAGACACGGGTGGCCGGGTGCACGCGGCGGCGGCCCGGCGCCCGCGATGGCGCCACCCGGGCCACGAGCGCGGCGAGCTCGTCCGCGGTCTCGATCCGGGCGCCGCGTCGAGCCTCGACGATCGCGCGCGCGATGCGCCCGGCGAAGGGCTCCTCGCCGTACTGGCGAAACAGCGCCGTCAGCTCGGCTGCGTCGAGGCTGTTGACGAGGTCGGCGGCCGAGGTGCCCCGGCCGATGTCGAAGCGCATGTCGAGCGGCCCACTGGTCCGGAAGCCGAAGCCGCGCTGCGCGTCGGCAAGCTGGAAGCTCGACAGGCCGAGATCGAACAGGCAGCCGTCGATCGGGTCGAAGCCCTCGGCGGGCGCCACCTCGGCCAGCTCGCGGAAGTTCGCCTGGCGGAGCCGGAGCCGGTCGCCGTAGCGCGCGCCGAGCTTCGCCTGGACGCTGGCGATGGCCGCCCCATCGGCGTCGAGACCGAGGAGGCGGCCATCAGGGTCGCAGGCGTCAAGGATTCGTTGGGCATGGCCGCCGCCACCGAGCGTCGCGTCGACGTGGCGGCTTCCCGCCGCCGGCGCGAGCAGCTCCACGACCTCGTCGGCCATGACGGGGACGTGCTGGACGAGTGCGTCCTGATCGGATGCGTGCTGGTCGGTCATCAGATGCCCAGGCCGCGGATGGCGTCGGCGAAGGTGGCCGGGTCGTCCATCGCGCGTCGGTAGGTCGCCCAGCGGTCGGGAGCCCAGATCTCGCCGTGGTCGCGGACGCCGATCACGAGGGCGTCCGTGGCGATCCCCATCTCCTCGCGCAGGTAGCTCGGCACGAGCACGCGACCTTGGCGATCGAGATCGGCTTCGAGGGCGCCGGCGAAGATCTGGCGTTGGAAGAGGCGGCCGGCGGGGTCCGTCACCGGGACCGCGGCGACGCGCGCCGACAGGGCGTCCCAGCCCTCACGGGTGTGGATCGCGAGGCAGCCGTCGATCCAGCGCGACAGGACGGCGCCAGTCGCCAGCTGCGCCCTGAAGCGCGCCGGGATGGCCAGCCTGCCCTTGTCGTCCACCGTGTGCCGGTACTCGCCGGTGAACACCCACCGCACCCCAAGGTTCCTGCGTAGTTCGACGGGCTCGCGCGGAGCGCGAGCCCGTCATCGGTGTCGCGGGACCCGGAGTGCCCGTCCGAGTGCCGCTGGCGGTGGAGCGGGTCGAGGATCCTGGGTTTCGCGATGGATCCCCACTATTCCCCACTTCGCACCACTTGCTGGGCATTCTAGGGCGCAGCCGATCGCCGTCAATCCCCAATTTCGAGGTGGATGCGAGCACGCGGGCCGGGGCCGCTGCAGGCCCGGCGGTGGATCGGCCTCAGGCCACCGCGTGCGGGAGGCGGATCAGCTGGCCGGAGCGAATGGCGTTCGCGTCGGTGATCTCCGGGTTCGCCGCGAGCACGTCCTCGAGGGTCAGCCCGAAGCGACCCGCGATCGTGGACAGCCGGTCACCCGGTTGGACCTCGTACAGCGAGCAATCCGGCTGGTCCGGACAGGCCGGCAGGCGCAGGAACGGGTCGCGCCCGAGATACAGCGTCTGGCCGAGGACGATCGTGCTCGGGTCGCCGACCTCGGGGTTGAGCGCCAGCACGATCCAGGTCGGGATCACGTACCGGCTCGCGACGCCCGAAAGCGTGTCGCCGCGCCGGATCTCGTACTCGAAGCAGCCCGGGATGCC
Organism: Candidatus Limnocylindrales bacterium; assembly: GCA_035692745.1. Taxonomy (GTDB): domain Bacteria; phylum Chloroflexota; class Limnocylindria; order Limnocylindrales; family CSP1-4; genus UBA5189. The sequence continues at coordinate 4,782 of DASSHR010000212.1, forward strand.
GGGACAGCCCGGCAACGCCGCGAGCGGATCCGGCGAGCCGGCCGGCGTGGGAGCCACGCTCGCGAGCGGGCTCGGGGCGGGGCTCGGGGTGGTGTCGGAGGGCAGCGCCGGCGGGCCGGCGGTTGGCAGCCCTTGCGTCGGCGCGGCGGTCGGCGTGACAGCCGACGCCATCGCGCTCGGCGCCGGGCTCGTTGCGGCCGCCTGGCTGCGGGCAGCCGCAATCGGCAGCTGGAGCCCACCCCGCGCGGCCGTGAAGGTGATCGCGGTCGCGGCGCAGGCGACCGCGAACAGCGCGGACGCGATCACGGCGGGCGTGAGCGTCCGCTGACCGCCCGTGCGCCTCGAGTCCTCCACGCCCCTCCTCTGCGGAACCGACGCCCCTCGGCAGCTCCGCGGATCGCTAGTACCTTCTGACCGTGGTTCAGCCGTTGCACACGATGCTAGGCTGCCGGGCATCGACGTCGGCGCAGGGCCGGCGTTCGATCACCGTTCGATCGAGGCGCCCGACTCGACCATGGCCATGCCCCTCGCCGAGCCCCTGATGCTGCCCGATCCGTCGCACCTCGCGCCGCATCGGATCAAGCGCTGCACGTTCCGACGCATGATCCGCGTCGAGCCGCGCGGCGAACGCCGCTACGACGTCGAATGCCTGTACCCGGATCGCAGGCTCGCGATCCCGCTCGGCGACCTCGATGCGGCGACCCCGATCTGCAACGCCTGCACGGCGGCCCACATCTTCCGGCCCGACGAGGACTGACGGAACCCGTCCTCCTCGTCGCACGCGCGCCGCATCGCGCCGCAACGCGCCGCAACGCGACGCGGCCGCCAAGCAGCAGCCGGCAGTCTGCCCGCCTATTCGACCTTGGTCGAGCCGGGCTCCTCGCCGGGCGGAACCACGATGACCTCGTCCGAGCAGCTGTCGCATTTGAAGATGCGTGCGCCGCGGATCCAGCCGCGCTCGGGATCGTGGTCGGCCGAGTCGTGATCGCGCTCGTGCATGGGGATGTACTCGTTGTCGCCGTGCCGGTGCATCAAGCGGATCGCCTGGAAGTTGATCATCCGGTGCCACTCCCTGGGAACGGTCGGGTGGAACGATCTGGTTGCGGGCCGCAGCGTAGCAAGCGGGATCGACCACGGCGAGGTCGAGGTCAGCGAGGCGGCCTGTAAGCCGAGTTCTGTGCCCGACCGCCGAAGCGTCCGGGCGATGGCCATCCATCTCGGGCCGCCGGTCGCCCGACGGCTCATGCGGCCGACCCGAGGGCTGTGCAGCGCACGTCTTCCCGGCAAGCCGGGAGTCGCCCTCCTATTTGGCCTTGCTCCAGGTAGAGCTTGCCGCGTTTCACTCCGGCCAAAGCCGGCATCGTCACTGTGGCGCTGGTCCTCGCCTCGCGGCGGGTGGGCGTTACCCACTACCTTGCGCTGGGGAGCTCGGACTTTCCTCAGCCCGACCGGTTGCCCGACCGAGCCGCGGCCATCCGGCCGCCTCGCTGACCGGCCGATTATCGCATCGGAGCGAAGACGAGCTCGTCCTCACCACCGGACAGGACGAGGTCGCCGTCGCGGAAGGCAATGTGATCGACCGCCCCGAGCGTGCTCAGGAAGGCCGGCTCGATCTGCATCCCCGGCGTAGCGGAGCCATCCGCCTGGAGGCATCCCGCGGCCGTCGAGAGGATCTCACCGAGGGCGATCCGGTTGCCGTCGATCTGGACGGCCTCCTGCCCGACGTAGCCGTTGCAGCCGGCCGAGCCGGATATGCGGCCGCCGTCGAACATCAGCGTGGGTTCGAAGCCCTGGACCGGCGTCCGGCCTGCGATGGACGTCGCGATCCACTTCGATCCGTCGATGTTCCGACCCCCGACCAGCAGCGGGGAGCATGCAGCAACCACCATCCCCAACGCGATGGCTGCCGCGCCGACCAGTCGCACGCCGAGTCGAACGGGAGGGTTCGTCATCCGGGTCATCGTCGCTCGGCCGGGGGCCGCCGTCTTTCCGTGGTTTTCCGCAAGCCTGCCGCCATGCGTCACCGTTGCTATCCCGGCCGCACCCACACGGAGCTGGGGCCGCCTGCGAGCACGCGATCGATCGCCTCGTTGCACTTGGCGTCGGCGAGGGAGTTCTGGGCACGCGGCACGTGGGTCGCGGTCCAGCCGTCCGGCAGTGTGCGCAAGAGCCGCAGCGCGTCCGCCCACAGGATGCGCAGCTTCGCGTCCTTGACCCGCCAGCGGCCCGTGAGCTGCTCGACGATGAGCTTGGAGTCCAGCAGGAGCTCGAGGCGTCGCGCGCCGAGCTCGATGCCGAGCCCGACGGCTCGCACCACCGCGGTGTATTCGGCGACGTTGTTGGTCTGGATGCCGAGGTAATCGGAGATCGAGGCGTCGGGGGTCGTGCGCGGATCGCGCGCGTCGGCGCGCGCGAGGTCGATCAGGACCGCGCCGGACGAGGCAGGCCCTGGGTTTCCACGCGCGGCGCCGTCGGTGCGAACGACAAACCCGCGCGTTGACGGCCGGGATGCAGGTGCCGGACCGGCCTGCGCCGCGCCGCGCGTTGGCGGCGGCTCGCGCTCGAAATCGCGCTCGGGGTCCTCGTCGTCGTCGAAGCCGAGCGTCAGCGGCGGTTCGCGCACCCCTGGCGGATCAGCCTTCGGACTTCGTCTCGTCGCCGGCGTCCGACGGCGCCGGCTTCGGCGCGGGCGCACCCGCGAGCATCGGCAGCGGCGCGTACTTCGGCGCGTCGGGCCGGCCGCGGAGCTTGCGCCACGCCCACTGGATCGGGTCGTAGTACTCGTCCGCCACGCGCTCCTTCAGCGGGATGATCGCGTTGTCGGTGATCTTGATGTGCTCCGGGCAGACCTCGGTGCAGCACTTCGTGATGTTGCAGTAGCCGACCCCGCCGACCTCCTTGAGGTAGTTCCGGCGGTCCGCCTGGTCGATCGGGTGCATCTCCAGGCCCGCCGTCCGGACGAGGAAGCGCGGGCCCATGAACGGCGTCGAGGTCTCGTGGTTGCGGAGCACGTGGCACACGTCCTGGCACAGGAAGCACTCGATGCACTTCCGGAACTCCTGCACGCGCTCGACGTCCTGCTGCTGCCAGCGCCAGGTCTCCTGCGGCGTGTCCGGCGGCGTGAAGGGCTGGAGCGAGCGGTTGACCGCGTAGTTCCAGGAGACGTCGGTCACGAGATCGCGGATCAGGGGGAACGTTCGCATCGGCTCGACGGTGATCGGCTCGGACAGGTCGAGGTCGGACAGGCGGGTCTTGCACATCAGCTTCGGCCGGCCGTTCACCTCGCCGGAGCACGAGCCGCACTTCGCCGCCTTGCAGTTCCAGCGGACCGCGAGGTCCGGCGCGCCGTTGCCCTGGATCCAGTGGAGGGCGTCGAGGATGACCATCCCCTCCTCCACCGGGACGTCGAACTCGTCGTAGCGGCTCGCGCCGCCGGGCTCGCCCCGGAACACCTTGAGGTGGGCCTGGGTCATCGCGTGGCCTCCGTCCTCGGCATCAGTGCGCGCTTCCGAGCAGGGATTGCAGCTCGTCCGCCATCTGCGGCAGCGCGGTCGTGGTGACGTCCATCGTGCCGTCGGAGCGCTTGCGCGCCACCCCATTCCGGCCGCCCCAGCCGGCCTGGTCCGTCTCCGGAAAGTCGATGCGGCTGTGCGCGCCGCGGCTTTCCGTCCGCTGGAGCGCGAGCCGGGTGATCGCTTCGGAGACGATGAGCAGGTTGCGGAGCTCGAAGCACAGGTTCCAGCCCGGGTTGAACGCGCGGCCGCCGCCGACGGCCAGCGCCGGCACGCGGCCGCGCAGCTTGCCGAGCTCGGTGATCGCCTCGCGCAGGTCCCCGTCCACCCGGAAGATGCCGACGAGCCGCTGCATGACGTCCTGCAGGTCGCGCTGGAGCTGGTACGGATCCTCGCCCGAGCCGCGTTCGAGCGGCGCCGCGATCTCGCGCGCCGCCTCGGCGACCTGGACAGGATCCACGTACGCGACCGCCGCTTGCTTCGCGGCGTGGGCCGCGGCACCGGCGCCGGTGCGGGCGCCGAACACGAGCAGGTCGGACAGGGAGTTGCCGCCGAGCCGGTTCGCGCCGTGCATGCCCCCGGCGCACTCGCCCGCGGCGAACAGGCCTGGCACGGTCGAGGCGCCCGTCTCGGCGTCCACCCGGATCCCGCCCATCACGTAGTGGGTCGTCGGGCCCACCTCCATGGGGCCTTTCGTGATGTCGACGTCCGCCAGCTCCTTGAACTGGTCGTACATGGAGGGCAGCTTGCGACGGACGTGCTCGGCGGGCAGGTAGCTGATGTCCAGGAAGACGCCGCCGTGGGGCGTCCCGCGGCCCTCGCGAACCTCGGTGTAGATGGCACGCGAGACGTTGTCCCGGGTCGAGAGCTCCGGCGGGCGGCGCGCGTCCACGGTCTTGCCCTGCGAGGCGGCGTCGACCCAGCGCTTGGCCTCCTCGTCCGTGGCCGCGTACTCGTCGCGGCGGTCCTCGGGGAGGTACTTCCACATGAACCGCTCGCCGTCCTTGTTGCGCAGGATCCCGCCCTCGCCACGGACCGCCTCGGTCACCAGCAGGCCCTTGACCCCGGGCGGCCAGACCATGCCGGTCGGGTGGAACTGCACGAACTCCATGTCGATGAGCTCCGCGCCGGCCTCGTACGCCAGAGCGTGCCCGTCGCCGCTGTACTCCCACGAGTTCGAGGTGACCGTGTACGCCTTGCCGATCCCGCCGGTCGCCAGCACGACGGCCTTGGCCGGGAACAGGACGGGCTTGCCGGTCGTTCGCCAATAGCCGAAGGCGCCGGTGACGCCATTCGCGCCGGTGACCAGGCGCGTGATCGTGCATTCCATGAACACGTCGATGCCGACCGCCACCGCGTGATCCTGGAGCGTCCGGATCATCTCGAGGCCGGTCCGGTCACCGATGTGGGCGAGGCGCTTGTACGTGTGGCCGCCGAAGGCCCGCTGGTTGATGCGGCCATCACCCGTCCGGTCGAACACGGCGCCCCAGAACTCGAGCTCGCGCACGCGATCCGGCGCCTCCTTGGCGTGGAGCTCGGCCATACGCGGGTTGTTCAAGAGCTTGCCGCCGACCATCGTGTCGCGGAAGTGGGTCTTCCAGTTGTCCTCCGGGTCCACGTTCCCGAGCGAGGCCGCGACGCCGCCCTCGGCCATCACGGTGTGCGCCTTGCCGAGCAGGGACTTGCAGACGAGCCCGACCTTCGCGCCCAGTGCCTGCGCCTCGATCGCCGCGCGCAGCCCGGCGCCGCCGGCACCGACGACGAGGACGTCGACCGGGTGCGTCTCGAGCTGGTCCACGCCGTTGGGCATCGGTCCCCTACCCGAGGTGGATCGCGAAGTCGGAGATGACGCCGGCCTGGAACAGGCGCGCGTACACGTCGGCGAGGGTCACGGTGATCAGGCTGCACCACGCCCACCACATGTGGTTGCGGTTCAGGTCCGTCAGGCGCTGCCAGAGGGTGTAGCGCACCCGTCGCGCCGCGGTGCATGAGAAGCAGTCGATGCGGCCGCCGACGAGGTGCCGCAGCGAGTGGCACGACAGCGAGTACCCGGTGAGCAGGATCACGTTCACCAGGAACAGGACGCCGAGGGCGCTGATGCGGAAGCTGGGATCGCTGACATCACTCGCCGGGACGATGTTGAACGCGGGCAGGATGTCCAGCCACAGGAAGAACAGCGGGATGAAGGCGAGGTACAGCAGGTACCGGTGCAGGTTCTGGAGGATGAATGGCAACGCGTTCTCGAGGGCGAACCTGCGGTGGGCGGTCGGCTCGCCCACCGCGCAGCCGGCGGGATCCGCGAAGTAGAAGCGGTAGTACGCCTTCCGGTAGTAGTAGCAGGTGGCCCGGAAGCCGATCGGGATCCAGAGGATCAGGAGGCCAGGGCTGAGCCAGCTGGGCATGTCCGGCCAGATGATCAGCGGCGAGAAGAGCGGCGACAGGTAGCCGTCGTGCTGGACGACCTGGGGACCGAAGAGCGGGCCCCACAGGATGCCGCTGAACGTGAGATACCCGGCGCAGATCGAGAACACGAGCGCCTGCACGATCGGGTAGATCGCCCAGTTGTCCTTCCGGTTGGTCCTGCCGAACCCCTGGGCGGCGGTCCCGCGCGGCTTGCGGAGCGCGCGGAGAACCGCGCCCTGGACGGTCACGCGGTCGCCGCCGCGGTCGAGCTGGAGCCTGCCGATGCGGCCGTGCCGGGCGCGCCCAGCGCATCGATCACCGCATCCGCGAAGTCGCTGGTTCCGGCGCTGCCACCGAGATCGGACGTCACGGTGCGGCCCTCGGCGATCACCTTGCGCACCGCGGCCTCGACCCGCTCCCCCATCTCGGCGTAGCCGAGGTGCCGGAGCATCAGCGCGCCGGACAGGATGAGTGCGGTGGGATTGGCCCTGTTCAGGCCCGCGTACTTGGGGGCGGAGCCGTGGACCGGCTCGAACACCGCCCCGTCCTCGCCGATGTTCGCGCCGGGCGCCACGCCGAGGCCGCCGACGAGGCCGGCGCACAGGTCCGACACGATGTCCCCGTACAGGTTCGGGAGCACGAGGACGTCGTACTGGTCCGGTTTCTGGACGAGCTGCATGCACATGTTGTCGACGATGCGGTCCTCGAACTCGATCCTGCCCGCGTAGCCCGCGGCCACGTGCTGGCACGACTCGAGGAAGAGGCCGTCGGACAGCTTCATGATGTTCGCCTTGTGCACGGCGGTCACCTTCCGCCGGCCGTTCGCGACGGCGTAGTCGAAGGCGAATCGCGCGATCCGCTCCGACGCGGCGCGGGTGATGATCTTGATCGACTCCGCGGCGTCCCGGCCGACCATGTGCTCGATGCCCGCGTACAGGTCCTCGGTGTTCTCGCGGACGATCACGACGTCGACGTCGTCGTAGCGGCTCTGGACGCCCTGCATCGAGCGTGCCGGCCGGAGGTTCGCGTACAGGTTCAGTGCCTGGCGCAGCCCGACGTTCACGCTCCGGAAGCCGGACCCGACAGGGGTCGTGATCGGGCCCTTCAGCGCGACCTTGTTGCGCCGGATGGACTCGAGGACGCGCTCCGGGAGCGGCGTGCCTTCCGAGGCGATCGTCGCCTCGCCCGCGTCCTGCACTTCCCAGTCGAAGCCGATGCCGGTGGCGTCGAGCACGCGGCGCGTCGCCTCCGCCAGCTCCGGGCCGATCCCGTCGCCGGGGATGAGGGTGATGCGGTGGGGCATGCCCGCATTCTAGCGGCGGCGATCGGCGCGGCATGGCGGGCCGGATGGCACCGAATCGGCGGGCCCGACCGCCCGGCCGCGCCGGGTATGCTCGGTCGATGAAGGTCGGTGTCACGGTTCCGCTTGCCTATGGCGACCTCCACGATGGCCGCGCGCCCACGTTCCGCGAGACTGCCGAGTTTTCCCGGCACGCGGAGCAGGTGGGGCTCGACTCGATCTGGGTGTTCGACCACCTCCTCTTCCGCTTCCCGCCGGAGCCCGACGAGGGCCTGAACGAGGCGTGGACCACGCTCTCGGCGCTGGCACCGGTCGTGCCGCGCGTGGAGCTCGGGGCACTCGTCATGTGCACGTCGTTCCGCAACGCCGGGCTGCTCGCGAAGATGGCCGCGACGCTCGATGACCTGTCGGACGGCCGACTGATCCTGGGCGTCGGCTGCGGCTGGCACCAGCCCGAGTACGACGCGTTCGGGCTGCCGTTCGACCACCTCGTCGGGCGATTCGAGGAGGACCTCGAGGTCATCCATCGCCTGCTCCGCGGCGAGAAGGTGACCCGCGACGGACGCTGGAACCGCTATGCGGACGCGGAGCTGCTGCCGCCCCCGGCGCGCGTGCCGCCGATCCTCGTGGCCGCGAAGGGCGAGCGAATGCTCCGGCTGACGGCGCAGTACGCGCAGGTCTGGAACACCGCGTGGTTCGGCGGCGTGGACGACCTGCTGCGGCAGCGCTGCGCGGACCTCGACGCGGCGTGTGCCGAGGTCGGGCGCGAGCCGTCGGCGATCCGGCGGACCGTGGGCCTGCGCGTCCACGCCCCGGGCACCAAGCCCGAGGGCGAGCGCGGCACGGATGCGGATGCCGTGGGGCTCGCGGACATCTTCGACGAGCTCCACGACCTGGGGTTTGCCGACGCCGTGATCTGGTCGCTCGAGAAGTCACCCGCCGCCCTCGATCGGATCGCCGAGGCGCGCCGGACGCACCTCGCGAGGCGCCCCGCGGCGTGACGCCGGGGGTCCCCCTGCCGCGCCACCGGCTTCCCGCCCGCCGCGGCTACCATCGCCTCCCGTGAAGATCCAGGAAGCCGACGCCAAGAAGCTGCTGCTCGCCCAGGGCCTGCCCGTGCCGGCCTGGGAGGTGGCGCGCTCGCCTGCCGAGGCGCGTGCCGCGGCGTCCCGCCTGCTCCATGGCGCCGGCCATGCGTCGCAGGTCGTGATCAAGGCGCAGGTGCTCGTCGGTGGTCGGGGCAAGGCCGGCGGCGTGAAGCTCGCCGCCACGGATGACGAGGCGGAGCACGTCGCCGACGCCATCCTCGGCATGTCGATCAAGGGCATCCCGGTTCGGAAGGTCCTCGTGGCGCCCGCGGCGGACATCGTCAAGGAGTACTACCTCGCGGCGGTCCTCGATCGCGCGGCTCGCTCGATCCTCGTCATGGGCTCCGCCGAGGGCGGCGTCGAGATCGAGCAGGTCGCCGCGACGAATCCCGAGGCCATCGTCCGCGTCCACGCCGATCCCCTCCTCGGCCTGCGCGACTGGCAGGCGCGCCAGCTCGCGTTCAAGCTCGGCCTCGGCGGCCACCTCAAGGCCGCGGTTGCGATCGCCAAGGGTCTCGTGAAGACGATGCTCGCCAACGACGCAGACCTCGTCGAGATCAATCCCCTCGCGGTCGTCCGCGGTGGCGGAGCCGGAGGCGCGGAGGAGCAGCTCGTCTGCCTCGACGCCAAGATCACGCTCGACGACTCCGCGCTGTTCCGCCATCCCGACCACGAGGCGCTGCGCGACCCCGACGAGGAGGCGCCGGCGGATGCGGAGGCGCGTCGCCATGACATCAGCTTCATCCATCTGGACGGCACGATCGGGTGCATGGTCAATGGCGCGGGCCTCGCGATGACCACGATGGACCTCGTGAAGCGTGCCGGCGGCGAGCCCGCGAACTTCCTCGACATCGGCGGCGGGGCCAAGGCCGAGCGCGTTGCGGCCGCGATGCGCCTGATCCTCGCCGAGCCGAAGGTCGAGGCGATCCTCGTGAACATCTTCGGCGGCATCACCCGCGGCGACGAGGTGGCGATGGGCCTCATCGAGGCGCGCAAGCAGCAGTCGCGCGACGTGCCCATGGTCGTTCGCATCGTGGGCACGAATGCGGCCGAAGCGGCGGAGCTGCTGCAGGCGGCGAAGTTCGAGACCGCGGCGTCGCTCGACGAGGCCGCCGCGAAGGCGGTCGCGGCGGCACACGCCGCCCGAGGCCACGCGTGAGCATCCTGATCGGGCGCGACACGCGCCTCGTCGTCCAGGGGATCACCGGCCGCGAGGGCGAGTTCCATGCGCGCGCGATGCAGGCCTACGGCACGAACATCGTGGCCGGCATGACGCCGGGCAAGGGTGGCCAGCAGGCGCTCGACGGCACGGTGCCGGTCTTCGACACGATGGCCGACGCGGTGCGCGAGACGGGCGCGAACGCCTCGTGCATCTTCGTGCCCGCCGGTGGCGCACCCGACGCCGTCCTCGAGGCGGTCGCCGCCGGGATCGAGACGGTGTTCTGCATCACCGAGGGCATCCCGGCGCTCGACATGGTCCCCGTCGTCGCCGCCGTGGAGGCAGCCGGGGCTCGGCTGATCGGCCCGAACTGCCCCGGCGCCACGTCGCCGGGCCAGGCCAAGGTCGGGATCATCCCGGGCTCGATCCACCGCGAGGGCTCGGTCGGCGTCGTCTCCCGCTCCGGCACCCTCACCTACGAGGCGGTCCAGGCCATGACGGACGCCGGCATCGGCCAGTCCACCTGCGTCGGTATCGGCGGCGACCCGATCATCGGCTCGAGCTTCCTCGACATCCTCAAGCTCTTCGCCGCGGACGATGCGACCAACGGGATCGTGCTGATCGGCGAGATCGGCGGCGCGGCGGAGGAGGAGGCAGCCGCGTGGGCGGCCGAGCACCTGCGCGACGTCCCGAAGGCGGCGTTCATCGCCGGCCGCACGGCTCCCGAGGGCAAGCGCATGGGCCATGCCGGCGCGATCATCTCGGGTGGCGCGGGCACGGCGGCCTCGAAGGTCGCCGCGCTCGAGGCGGCGGGGTTCCTGGTCGCCGGCTCGCCAACGGAGCTGCCGAAGCTCCTGCGCGACGCCGGTTTCCGCGGCTAGCGACCGACGCGCCCAGAACCGGCACGGAGCGCGCCATGGGACTCGTGATGGACCTCGTGGCCGGCGATTCGCGCGAGATCCTGCTCGCGGTGGCGATGGACGACCTCGCGAGCTTCGACGATCGAACCCGCTACCTCGCGCACCTGAGCTTCGGCGGCGCCATCGATCCGACCTGGCTCGACCTGTTCAGTGCCGCCGTTCGCATGGTCACCGGCCGCGACAACCCGGCGGACTTCCTCGACGCCCGCACCGAGCTTGATGGACCCGGCGACGCCGGCGAGCGGACCGTCGAGCGCATCGACCCAGCGTGGGTCAGCGCGATCGCGATGCTCGGCGATCGGGACCTGGATGCCGTGACCGGCCGCTGGATCGACCTGCTCGAAGAGGAGCTCGGCGAGCTGCCGCGCGAGGAGAAGCCCTCGATCCGCACGTTCGCGCGCGAGATCGTGGAGTTCGCCCGCGCCGCCGATCAGGCGCCCGCGGTCCTGCTCGCCTGGTCGCTCTGACCACCGGCCCGACGACCCTCGAGCTCGGCCGCAGGCCGACGTGCGTGGCCGGCCACTAGCTCCGAGCGTACGTCGCGGTCAGGGTTGCTTCCGCAAGCGTGTGGCCATCCGCGGCCCCGAGCACATCGTCGGCGGATGGTCCCGCCGCCAGGTTGAGCAGCCCGTCGAGCGCCAGCAGCCGGAACTCGTAGTGGTGCGTGCCGCTCGGCGGACATGGACCGGTCCAGCCGATCGTGCCGCGACCGTTCTCGCCCTGTGGGGCGGCATCGGCGGTGGTCGACCAGCCAACCTGGAGCCCGCCCGTGGCGGATGGGTCCATGTCGTAGACGACCCAATGGACGAAGCCGTGCGCATCGGGATCTCGAACCACGAGCGCGAGGCTCGTGGCGTCGTCGGGAACCCCGGCCCACTCGATGGGTGGCGAGACGTTATCGCCGTCGCAGCTGAACTGTCGTGGAATGGCCTCGCCGTCGGCAAAGGCAGGCGAGGAAATCGTCATCGGGGCCGACATGGAGCCCTCCGTCTCTGAGGCCGGCGCGGCGGAAGCAGGCGCGCTGGCAGTCGCGGCCGCAGACGTGGCCGCCGGCACGATCATCGTCGCCGTTGCTTGCGCTCCGGATCGCGATCCGCAGCCTGCGAGGAACAGGAGCGTGACGATGGCGGCCCCGGGCCACGGCCGCCGGATCATGCCGGCGGCTCGTACCCCAGGCTCCGCCAGGCGGGGCCGCCGGGCGCCTCGATCAGCTCCACGAGCACGCCGTGGCAGCTGCGCGGGTGCAGGAAGGCGACGGGGCCCTCCGCGCCACGCCGAGGCGCCGAGTCGATCAGCTCGACCCCGTCGATCCCGAGCCGGGTCAGCTCCTCCGTGAGGTCGGCGACCTCGAAGCACACGTGGTGGAAGCCCTCGCCCTTGTTCGCGAGGAAGCGCGCGACGCCCGTCGTGTCATCGGTCGGCTGCACGAGCTCCACCTTCGACTCCCCCACCCCGAGGAAGGCGATGCGCACCCGGTCGGAGGGGATGTCCATGATCGTCTCGAGGGGCAACCCGAGCAGGTCGCGGTAGAGCGCGAGCGAGTCCTCGATCGAGCGGACGATCACGGCGACGTGATGGATCCGGCCGGGCGGCGTGAACCGCGGCCGGGCGTGTTCCTTGCGCGGCGTGGCCATCGCTCCCTCCCTGCTCGCCTCAGACCGTGATGAGCTCGCGGTGCACGCCCCAGGCCACGCGCAGCGCGTTCGCGACCTCGCCGACGGTCGCGTAGGCCTTCACGGCCTCGATCAGCGGTGGCAGGAGGTTGTCCGTTCCGCGGGCGGCGTCCTCGAGCCGGCGCATGGCGGCCTCCCAGGCGGCCGGATCGCGCTCCGCGCGCACGCGACGGACCCCGGCGACCTGGCGGCGCTCCCCTTCGGGATCGATCTTCTGGGTGGCTGGCGCCGCGACCTTCTCGTCCCGGAAGGCGTTGACGCCAACCACGACCTGGTCGCCCGAGTCGATCGCCCGCTGGACCCGGTACGCCGATTCCTGGATCGAGCGCTGCTGGAAGCCCGCCTCGAGCGCCCGGAGCGTGCCCCCCATCGCGTCGATCTCCTCGAGGTAGGCGGTCGCCGCTGCCTCGAGCTCATCGGTGAGGGTCTCGACGAAGTACGAGCCGCCGAGCGGATCGGGCGTCTCGGCGACACCGGACTCGTGGGCCAGGATCTGCTGGGTTCGGAGGGCGAGCCGGACGCTGTCCTCCGTCGGCAGGGCGAGCGCCTCGTCGCGCGAGTTCGTGTGCAGGCTCTGGGCGCCGCCCAGGATCGCGGCGAGCGCCTGCACCGTCGTCCGCACGACGTTGTTGTCGACCGATTGGGCGGTCAGCGAGCTGCCCGCCGTCTGGACGTGGAACCGGCAGGCCATCGACCGCGGATTCAACGACCCGAAGCGCCCGCTGACGATCCGTGCCCACATGCGGCGGGCGGCGCGGAACTTGGCGACCTCCTCGAACAGCTCCGACCACGCGGCGAAGAAGAACGACAGCCGGGGCGCGAAGTCGTCGATGCCCATCCCCCGGGCGATCGCCGCGTCGCAGTAGGCGATCGCGTCCGCCAGGGTGAACGCCAGCTCCTGGGCCGCCGTCGCGCCGGCCTCGCGCATGTGGTAGCCCGAGATCGAGATGGTGTTCCACTTCGGCAGCTCGCGGGCCCCGAACTCGAACACGTCGGTCACGAGGCGCATCGATGGACCGGGCGGGTAGATCCACGTCCCTCGCGCGATGTACTCCTTGAGGATGTCGTTCTGCACCGTGCCCGAGATCTGGGCGCGTTCGACCCCCTGCCGCTCGGCCGCCGCGACGTACAGCGCGACGAGCGTCGCGGCGGTGGCGTTGATCGTCATGGAGGTCGAGACCTTGCCGAGCGGGATCCCGTCGACCAGGGTCTCCATGTCGGCCAGGCTGGAGATCGGGACGCCGACGCGGCCGACCTCTCCTTCCGCCTCGGGCGCGTCCGAGTCGTAGCCCAGCTGGGTCGGGAGGTCGAAGGCCACGGACAGGCCGGTCTGGCCCTGCTCGAGGAGATACCGGAAGCGCCGGTTCGTCTCGCTGGCGGTCGAGAAGCCGGCGTACTGGCGCATCGTCCAGAGGCGCGAGCGGTACATCGTCGCCTGGACGCCGCGGGTGAACGGCGGCTCGCCGGGTCGCCCGAGGTCGCGGTCTTCGTCGATGCCGGCGGTGTCCGCGGGTGTGTAGAGGTCGCGAACCTCGATTCCCGACGAGGTCGCGAACGGGCTCCGCCGCTCGGGGGCCGCGGCCACGGCCTTGCGGCGCGTCGTGTCGCGCCAGCGCTCACGCCCGCGATCGGGACGCTCGTCGGGCACGGGACGCTCGTCGGGCATGGCCGAGCTCAGGCGAGCACGAGCAGGAGGTCGCCCAGCTCGATCGTCGAGCCGACACCCACTGCGACCTGCTCGATGGTCCCGTCGCGGGGGGCCCGGAGCTCGTTCTGCATCTTCATGGCCTCGACGACAAGCAGCTGCTGGCCGGCAGTCACCGCGTCGCCGGGGGCGACCGAGACGGCGACGACGACGCCGGGGATGATCGCATGGACCTTGGTCGGGCCGCTGCTGCCAAGCTCGGCGCTGCCGCGGCGGGCACGCTCCCGCAGCGCTGCCAGATGCGCGGGCTCCTCCGTGACGTCGAAGCGCCAGCCGTCGACGACGACCTCGCGGCGTGTCGTGCCCGATGGGAGCCGGTGCGAAGGCCCTTGGCGAGCGTCGCCTGCCGGGAGGAGCACGAGATGGGCTTCGCCGCCTGCGTCCTCGCGGAGGACCGCTCGTTCAGGGTCGAGCCGCACGAGTCGAGCCGTCGTGAGCGCCCCGTCGATCGTCGTGCCGTGCTCGGCTCGGTCGGCCACGATGGCTGCCGGTGCATCCGGCAGCTCGCCGGTCAGGGAAACCCGAACGCCCCCCGGCGCGGTTATCGCGGCCATCGGTCGACCCCGGCGTCCAGGGCAGTCCGGCGCCACGCACCCTCCATGGGCACCGCCGGGCCGGGCTCGCGCCGCGATGCGCCTGGCGCGACCGAACCGCCGGTCGCCGTTCCGCCGCCCGCTCCGCCCGCCGCTCCGTCTCCTGTTCCATCCAGCGCCGCCAGCGCGATCGCCTGCTGTGCCAGTCGAGCCGCGGCGTGCCACTGCGCCGGTCCGTCCCACTGCTCGCCCACCCAGCCGGTGGACAGGCTGCCGGCGCGGAAGGACGAATTCCTCGCAACGAAGCGGTGGAACGGCAGCGTCGTCTGGATCCCGGTGATCTCCGTCTCGTCGAGTGCACGGCGCAGGCGGTCGATGGCGGCCGGCCGATCCGCGGCGTGGACCATCAGCTTCGCGATCAGGTTGTCGTACTCCGGAGGGACGCGGTCGCCGGGTTCGATTGCGGTGTCCACGCGGACCCCTGGCCCCGATGCCATGCGCCATCGCCCCACGCGCCCCGGCGTGGGCGCGAATGCGCGACCCGGATCCTCGGCGGAGATGCGAACCTCGATCGCGTGACCAGCCGGCTCGGCAGCCCTGGACGCCGCGCCGAGCGCCTCGTGCGACAACGGGTATCCAGCCGCGAGGTAGAGCTGCTCCCGGACGATGTCGAGGCCCGAGACGAGCTCGGTGACGCCGTGCTCCACTTGCAGGCGCGTGTTCACCTCGAGGAAATAGAAGGCTCCGTCGGGGGCCATCAGGAACTCGGCGGTTGCGGCGTTCCGAAGGCCGGCCGCCGCTGCCACCCGGACGGCCAGCTCGTGCAGCTCCCGCCGGCGATCCGGCGTGAGCCCTGGTGCCGGGGCCTCCTCGACGAGCTTCTGATGGCGACGCTGCAGGGAACAGTCACGCTCGCCGAGCGCCACGATGTGGCCGCTCGCGTCGCCGAGGAGCTGGACCTCGATGTGGCGCGCGGGACTGATCTCGCGCTCCAGGTACACCGACCCGTCCCCGAACGAGGACGCCGCCTCGTGGGATCCGGCGATCAGCGCGGCAGCGAGGTCCTCCGGCCGGGCGACGCGACGCATCCCACGGCCGCCGCCACCGGCGGCTGCCTTGACCAGGACGGGGAACCCGACCTTCTCCGCCTCGGAGAGGATCCCGAGCAGCTGGTCCGGCCGATCGACCGGCGCCGGCTCCAGGGTGCCGGGAACCGCATCGACGCCGACCGACAGGGCAGTTCGTCGAGCGTGCAACTTGTCGCCCAGCGCGTCGATCGTCGTCGACGGCGGCCCGACGAAAGCGATCCCCGCATGCTCCGCCGCTCGCGCGAAGGCTGCCCGTTCCGCGAGGAACCCGTAGCCAGGATGAATCGCCTGTGCGCCGTTATCGATCGCCGCCTGGACCATGGCGTCGATGCGGAGGTAGCTCTCCGATGGCGCGGCAGGGCCGATCCGGACAGCCACGTCGGCCATCCGCACGTGTGCCGCGGTGGCGTCGGCGTCGCTGTAGACGGCCACCGCCTCGATGCCGAGCTCGCGACAGGCGCGGATGATCCGAACGGCGATCTCGCCTCGATTCGCCACCAGGAGGCGAGCGAACGGCGGCGCCCCTACCCCGTCTTTGCGCAAAGACATGGGCTCGGGCCTGACGACCGCCACGGCCACACCCGGGTCAGAGCGGGATGTTGCCATGCTTCTTTCTGGGGTTGGTTTCGCGCTTCGTTTCAAGGACCTCGAGGGCTCGGATGATTCGTGGTCGTGTCTCGGAAGGCCGGATGACCTCGTCGACGTAGCCGCGCGCCGCGGCGATGTACGGGCTTGCGAACTCCGCCTCGTACTCCTCGACGAGGCGCTTCCGTTCCGCGACCGGATCTGCTGCCTCCGCGAGGTGATCCTTGTGGATGATGTTGACCGCGCCCTCCGCGCCCATCACGGCAATCTCGGCGGTCGGCCAGGCAAAGTTCATGTCACCCCGGATGTGCTTGCTGCTCATGACGTCGTACGCGCCGCCGTACGCCTTGCGCGTGATGACGGTGAGCTTGGGGACGGTGGCCTCGCAGTAGGCGAAGAGGAGCTTCGCGCCGTGCTTGATTATTCCTCCGTGCTCCTGCGCCACGCCGGGGAGGAAGCCCGGCACATCCACGAACGTGACGATAGGGATATTGAAGCAATCGCAGAAACGCACGAAGCGCGCCGCCTTGTCAGACGAGTTGATGTCGAGCACGCCGGCCAGCACGTTGGGCTGCTGGGCGATCAGCCCGACGGAGCGGCCATTCAGGCGGGCGAACGCGATGATGATGTTGCGGGCGAATTGTTCCTGTACCTCGAAGAACGAGCCGCGATCCACCA
>DASSHR010000213.1:0-11184 GCA_035692745.1 Candidatus Limnocylindrales bacterium
CGGCGAGGGCATCGAGGGGCCGGGAAGCCTCCGCGCCCTCTGCTACGCTCCCCACCACCTCATCGCTCGTTGGAGACCGAACCCGTCTTGATTGGTCCCGCAATCGGTGAGCCCGACCCGGAGAGGGCGGCGCCGGCACGGACCGGGTTCGCGGGCGCCGCGGGCGGCATCCTCGTCCTGCTGGTCGTGGGGCTCATCCTCCGCCTCATCATCGCATACCTGATCCCCGGCTCCGGCTTCAAGAACGACCTCGCATCGTTCGAGGCCTGGGCCAGCAACCTGGCGAACCACGGGCTCTACGGCTTCTACGACCAGGACTTCTTCCACGACTACACGCCCGGCTACCTGTACGTCCTGTGGGTCGTCGGCGTCGTCGGCAACCTGCTGGGCGGCATCGGCGACCTGATCAAGGTCCCGCCGATCCTCGCGGACCTCGCGATCGGGTACCTCGTCTGGTCGATGATTCGCGAGCTCGGGGGAAGCGAACGGGCGGCCCGCCTCGGCGCGATCCTCGTCATCTTCAACCCCATCACCTGGTTCGACAGCGTGGTCTGGGGCCAGGTCGATTCGGTCGGCGTGGTGGTGCTGCTGCTCGCGCTGCGCGAGCTGTGGCGGGATCGGCCCGAGCGCGCGGCGGTGCTCGCCACGCTGGCCGCGCTCATCAAGCCCCAGCTCGGCATCCTCATCCCGATCGTCGCGATCGTCGTCATCCGGCGCGCTCTCTGGCCAGCCGGCGGCTACGGCAACGAGGATCCGCCGGAGCCGCGCGCCACGACGACCGCCTGGGAGCGCAATGTCCGCGGGCCGATCCGGATCCTGACGACCGGCGCGGCTGGGATCCTCACCGCCATCGCCGTGTCGCTGCCGTTCGGGCTCAGCCTCCCTGGGCTGATCGCCCAGGTCTTCAAGACCGCGGCCGGCTATCCGTACCTGACCGTCAACGCGTTCAACCCGTGGGCGCTGTTGACGCGGGGCAGCGGCGAGGCCGCCGAGAGCCTCGCGCTCACGAAGACGTGGATCTGCGACTCGACGATCCTGCCGGCGCCGGCCGGCGAGCTCCGCATCGGCGATTGGCTGCTGGCCAGCTGGCCGGCGAGCACGCAGACGTGCGACCCCGGCATGTTCATCGGCGCGTTCCCCGCCTCGATCGTGGGCGCCGTGGCATTCCTCGTCGCGGCAGCAGTCGTCGTCTGGCTGGTGGCGCGCCGTCCGGATCGGATCACGATGCTCATCGGGCTGGCGATCCTGGCGCTCGCCTTCTTCGTGCTCCCGACCCGGGTCCACGAGCGCTACCTGTTCCCGTTCGTGGCCGTTGCGGCGATCCTCGCCGCAGTCCACCTTCGCTGGCGCATTGCCTACCTCCTCTCGGCCGCCGCGATGTTCGCGAACATGTACGTCGTCCTCACGACCTACTACCCGGGCTGCCTGTCGCCCGGCGCGGGCGACAACTGCAACCCGGGGATCGCGGACTGGCTCGGCACCGGCGATCTCTTCGCGTCCGCGTGGGGCGTCGCGATCGCGGCCGTCGTCCAGGCCGCCGTGCTCGTGTGGGCCTTCTTCCAGCTCCGCGAGGAGGCGGTCGAGGACGTCGCCGAGGCTGTCGCCACCGCGGGGCATCCGGAACCCGCCAGCGACGGGTTCGACGGGTTCGACGCCGGCGACGAGGAACGGCTCGGGCAGCTCGGCCTTGGCGCCGCGCCGGGTACGACGGCGAGCAGGCCGCTGCCGCGCTGGGCAGACGCCCTCGCACGACCCGCGACGTCGCTGACCGCCCCCGCGAGCTACACCGTCCCGGAGTGGGACTCGGAGCGCGACGCCGGGTCGCTCGGGCCGTGGGCGTGGTTCCGTACGCGCCTCCGAGACGAGCCGACCCGCGCCGACCGCAGCAAGCTCCTGGACCACGAGCGCGGTGGCCGGCTCGACAAGCTCGACGTGTGGATGCTCGTCGTCCTCGCGATCAGCCTGTTCACCGTCCGCATGTGGCGGCTCGACGAGCCGTACCAGATGCACTTCGACGAGGTCTACCACCCGCGAACGGCGACCGAGTTCCTCCAGGACTGGCGGTACGGGCTGAGCAACTACATCTACGAGTGGACCCATCCGCACATGGCCAAGTACGCCATGGCCGTCGGCCTGATGGCGCTCGGCGAGGACCGGGTCGTCGGCGAGAGCCAGCTCGGCGTGGCCGTGCTGGACGCCGCCATCGAGCCGCGGCGGGACGATTCCGGCGAGGCGGTGAACGGGACCGTGGAGGGCGACCGGCTGTGGGTCGTGACCGGCAGCGAGGTCCGCGCCTACGACCTCTCCACCCGCGACCTGGCGGCGGAGCTCGCCCTGCCCGACGCCGTCGCGCTCGCGTACGACACGACCGACCACGTCCTGTACGTGGGCCTCCGCTCGGGCGAGATCCGCGCAATCGAAGTCGCCGCCCTCGACGGGACCCGGCGCGGCCCCCCGGTCGAGCTCGATTCGCGGGCGTTCATGAACGTGGGCGCTGCGATCCAGCACCTGTATGTCAGCCGCGATGGCGATCGCCTGGTGGCCGTCCTCGAGCCCGGAACGGGCGCCCCGGCGGGCCAGGCCAGCGATCCCACGGCGAGCACGCTGGTCGTCATCGACGCGGGCGCCGCCACGGAGATCTCGCGGCCGCGGCTGCAGGGCGTGACGCAGCTGACGAGCGGCGTGAGCGACGATCGAATCGCCGTCGGCACGGCGAACGGCGTGGCGTTCATCGACCGGGACTCGGGCGTCGTGTCGACCACCCTCGACGTCGGCGGCGCGGTGGGCGGCATCGTCGGCATCAACGACATCGACCAGGACCCGATCTACGCCAGCGTCCAGACCCCGGACGGCCCGCAGATCGCGGTGATCATCGCCAAGCGCGGCGAAGACCCGCACATCGACACGACGGCCAACAAGGGCGGCGCGATCCCGATGCCCGGCGAGCGGGCCGGTCGCGCGTACTACGACCTCGCAAGCCGGATGGTCCACATCGAGGGCTCCGTCCAGGGCGGCCCTGACAACGGCAAGGACACGATTTACGTCGTCGAGCCCCACGCGGGCAGCATCTACGCCGATGCCGAGCTGCCGTTCGTGCCGGCCGCGATCGTCATGGACCAGAACCAGGACTACCCGTCGACGGATCGGGAGCAGCTCCTCGCGTTCGATCCCGGCGGGCACGTCGCCGCCGTCCAGATCGGCCGGCACGCGTATGCCTGGCGGGTCCCCGGCGTCATCGCCGGCGTCCTCATGGCGCTGTTCCTGTACGTGCTGGCGCGCCTGCTCTTCCGGCGCCGCTCCGTGGCGGTCATCCTCGGCGTGATCGTCGCGCTCGACGGGATGCTCTTCGCCCAGAGCCGCATCGGCATGAACGATTCCTACGTCGGCCTCGGCATCGTCGCCGCGTACACGATCTTCGCGGCGCTGTGGCTCCATCCCGGGAACAGCCGGCGGCACTGGATCGCCTTTGCGATCGGCGTACCCCTGATGGGTGGCTTCCTCGGCTTCGCGCTCGCCTCGAAGTGGGTCGCGGCCTACGCGATCGGCGGGCTCGGCATCCTGAGCCTCGTTCGAAGCGCCCTTGGCCGCCTCATCCTGATCGCCGGCCTGCTCGTCCTCACCACGGCGCTCGGCTGGGTGGCGATCTCGGTCGGACCGGACGCGACCACCGGCGGGAACTACGTGTTCATCACGATCATGTTCGCGGTCGTCGTCGTGGCGGTGCTCGCCAACGTGACCCATCCCGTCGCCTGGACGATCGAGGAGCAATGGTTCGCGATCGGCGCGCCGGCCGTGGTCGGTGTGCTCGCGGTCCTCTACGGGCTCGCCAAGGGCGATGCCGCGAAGCCGATCGCGCTCGGGCCGCTGGAGGCGACCCCGGTTGAGCTGGGGTTGCTCGCCCTCGTCGGTGCTGCGGCGGTCTGGGCGGGCTTCCTCGTCCTCGGCCGGCTCGGATTCGGCCCGATGGCCCCGGAGCCCGAGGCGGACGACCCGGTCGCCGTCCTCGAGCCACCCACCGCCGCCCCGGTCGGCTGGCAGCGCCTCGGCACCGGGTTCGGCCTGCCGGCGATCTGGCTCTTCGTGGGCCTGCTCGTCATCCCGATCGGGCTGTACATCGTGTCGTACATCCCGTGGGCGATGGTCGAGGGCCACCGGATTCTCGACAACTGGCCGCCCGGCCACACGGGCCAGACGCTGGCGGACCTCACGCGGGACATGTACGACTACCACAACAACCTGCATTCGACCCACGCGGCGTCGTCACCGTGGTGGGCGTGGGCGTTCGACATGAAACCGGTGTGGTTCTACGAGGAAGGCTTCGCGGGCTCGACCTCGGCCTCGATCTACGACGCCGGCAACCTCGTGGCCTGGTGGCTGGCGATCCCGGCAATGGGCTTCGTGTGCTGGCAGGCCTTCCGGCGCCGCAGCGCCGCCCTCGCCCTGATCGCGATTGGGTTCTTCGTCCAGTGGCTCTCCTGGGCGCGCATCGACCGCGCCGCCTTCCAGTACCACTACTACACGGCCCTGCCGTTCCTGTTCCTCGCCCTCGCGTACTTCCTGGCCGAGCTGTGGCACGGGTCGTCACGCCGGACCTGGCTGCTCGCCCGGCTCTCGGCGGCAACCGCCGTGCTCGGGCCGTTCCTGCTCTGGCTCTTCCACCGGCCGTTGTGCGGCATCGCTCGCGTCACCGACGTGAACGCCGGGTCGCAGGCGTGTCCCACCGTGATCCCGGACGTGAACATCACCCCGCGAGCGATCGCGATCGCGGTGGTGGTCGGGGTCGGCGTCCTGCTGCTCCTGCGCGAGCTGCTCGCGGCGACCGATGAGGAAGATTCCGATCGCCTCGCTGCGGAGCAGGCGGCGGGCGGCTGGCGGGCCGCGCTGGCCCGGATCGGCCTCGGCAGCCGCTGGGCGACGGCGGCCCTGATCGCCCTGCTGACGTCCGTCGCGTTCGTCGTGGTGGCCGCGGTGCTCAACGACACCGAGGGGCTCCCGCTCGAGAACATCCCGGTCGAGCCCGTTGCGGCGTTCGTGCTGCTCGCGCTGTCGCCGGTCGCGGCGTACGTCGCCACGGCGCGCGACGCCCGCCGGTTCGTCCTGGGCGCGCTCGTCGCCATGGCCTTCTGGTTCGTGCTCTGGTACCCCAACATCTCGGGCCTGCGGCTTCCGGCCGCGCTGCACAACGCCTACCAGGGCTTCCTGCCCACGTACCTGTACCCGTTCCAGTTCTGGGTCAACACGGACGTTCGCGCCGCGGCGCCGCCCCTGTTCGCGCCGCTGCCGGCGCTGCTCCTCGCCGCGCTGACCTTCACGGCCATCGTCATCGGGTACAGCGCGTGGTCGTGGCGGATCGCGCTCGCGGAGCGCCGCCGGGACCTGCTGGCGCACCCCGACGAGGTTGGCGGTGGCGGGCCGGAAACCTCGGGCGGCGCGAGCGCCTAGACGGGCGTCGGCACCCGCGGCGAGGGCGGCACCTCGGCG
This sequence comes from Candidatus Limnocylindrales bacterium, assembly GCA_035692745.1. Classification (GTDB taxonomy): domain Bacteria; phylum Chloroflexota; class Limnocylindria; order Limnocylindrales; family CSP1-4; genus UBA5189. The sequence goes on from DASSHR010000213.1 coordinate 5,482, forward strand.
TGGAAGCCCTCGGGCAGCTGGCCCTGGGCGGCGAGGCGCCGGATCACGAACCCGTAATAGTCCTCGACCTTCTGGGTCACGCGCTCCCAGCTGAACTCCTGGGCGCGCTCCAGCCCGGATGTGGCCATGCGCTCCCGGAGCTCGTCGTCGGCCAGGACGTGGGCCAGGGCACCCGCGAGCGCCTTGGGCTTGCCGGGCGGCACGAGCAGGCCCTCGCGGCCGCGGCGGACGACGCCCTTGTAGCCGTGGATGTCGCTGGCCACGATCGCCGTGCCGGCGGCCATCGCCTCGAGGAGCACGATCCCGAACGACTCGCGACCGGTCGCGGGCGAGCAGTACACGTCGGCGGTCTTGAACAGCGCGTCGCGCTCGTCGTCGCTGACCCGGCCGAGGAACTCGACGCCGCCCATCTTGCGGGTCATGAGGTACCGGCGGACCTCCTTCTCCTGCGGCCCGCCACCGACGACGAGGAGCCGGCAGTTGCAGCCGGTCTTGCGCAGGATCCGGTACGCCTTCAGGAGATCGAGCAGGCCCTTGCGCGGCTCGAACCGGCCGACGAACAGGATGTTCTTCGTGCCGTCCTGCCAGCGCGCGATCGGCACGGCTCGCTCGAAGCGACCGATGTCGACGCCGTTGGGGATGACCTTGTAGTCACCGGGGAAGAACCGGTCGATGAAATGGCGGGCCGCCGCGGAGACCGCGATCCGGCCATGGATGCGGTTGATCCCCGGACCCATCAGCTTCGACCCGATCGAGTACGCCGGCGAGAAGCCGCCGAACGCGTGGAAGGTCGCCACGTTCACGCTGTTCGAGAGGCCCAGCACCACGAGCGACAGGAACGGCACGAACGGCTCGTGGAAGTGGAGCAGGTCGAACTGCTCGCGCTCGAGGACGTCGCGCACCTGCGACAGGAACCGCGGCGAGACCGTGATCGTGCCGACGGAGCCGTTCGCGGGCAGCGAGAACCCCCGCCCGATCCGGATCACGTCGCCGTCCGAGGCGCGCTGGACGCCGTGCTTGGTGGAGATGATGCGCACGTCGTGGCCCCGCAGCCGGAGCTGCTCGTACAGGTACCGGACGTGCTGGTTGACGCCGCCCGGCAGCGGGTACACGTACGGGGTGACGAGCCCGATCTTCATGCCACCAACGCTGCCCGGGCGCCGGCAAACGCGAGCACGTCGACGAGGCTGGGCACGTAGCCGTCGTCGGTGCGGACCACCAGCTTCGGGATGCGGAGCTCGAGCGGCTCGAACAGGCCGGAGGCAAGGTCGCTCGCGAGCTCGGGCGCGCGATGCGCGTCCAGGTGGGCGGGATGGCGCTCGCCCCGGAGGAAGCGCTCGTCGTACCGGGAGCGCACGGCCGCGGGATCGGCGGTGCAGTGCACCAGTCGGGCATCGGCCAGCTCGATGAGCGGCAGGAGCTCCGGCTCGGAGACGCCGCGTCGGAAGTTGCTCTCGATGACGAGCCCGGCGCCCGATTCCAGGACCCGCCGGCCCATCGTGAACAGGACCTCGTACGCCGCGAGACCGAGCCGCTGGGAGGTCGCGACGTCGCCCGGTGCGCCGACCTTGTCGGCGATCGCCTCCTTGAGCTCGTCCTTGCCGAAATACGGCACCGCGAGTCGCTCGGCAACGATGCGCGCGAGCGTCGTCTTGCCGGTCGCCGGGGCGCCCGAGACGATGACCAGGATCGGCCGTTCGCTCACGACCTGGACGCCCGATCCGTGACCTGGCCGCGGTACTCGGGCGGGTAGCCGAGGTCGCGTCGAGACCCGTCGCGGCGGATCACGCCACCGAGGTTCGCGCGAGCGTCGCGGCCGTACTTGCGGAGCTGCTGCCCGAATGTGCCGAGCTGCGCGCCGGTCGCGTGGAACGAGCCGTGGTGGTGGGTCGTGCCCGCGAGGATCGCGGCGCGCAGGCGCTCGGCGTCGTGGCCGGCAAACGTCGTGTAGCCGGATCCGATCGCATCGAGCGCGTGCGAGTCCGAGTTGCCGATCTTCGCGAAGCCGAGCTCGTCGGCGAAGCGGACCACGCGCCCGTGCCACGGCCGTCCGAGCGTGGTCGGGTTGAAGGCCTCCAGGCCATCGGGGCGGAAGTGCGAGTCGCCCGCCGCGAGACGCCGGAGCATGAATCCCTGGGCGCACAGCGGATACGGCACGAGCGGATGCGCCGGGATGGCGATGCCGCCCTGGTCATGGACGGCGCCGATCGTGGCGCGGAGGGACTTGAATGGCTTGATCGGCTGCTCGATCCACAGGGCGAGCAGGTGCCCACCAAGGGTCGTGACCTCCTCGCCCACGACCACCTCGAACCGGAGGCCTCGATCGCGCGCGATCGCCCGGCCGGCGAGCGCCGCATCGATCCGCTCGTGGTCGGTGATCGCGATGACGTCGAGCTGCGTGTTGCGCTCGACGTGGTCGAGGATGTCGACGACGCTCGCGGTGCCGTCCGAGGCCACCGTGTGGATGTGGAGGTCCGCGCGCCCCAGCGTCTCGGTCACGACCGCGCCTCGCTGCCCCGCGCCGGCGGGTCGAGGTCCGGCCAGATCGGGTGGAAGATCGCGAGCCATTGCTCGGGCGCGCGGGCGATGTGGCGCTCGAAGGCGTGCGCCTCCGCCTCGAGGAAGGCGGTGACGCGCTCGCGCCGCGTGCCCTGCGTCGGCATCGGGACCGGCTCCGCGCTCACGTGGTACACCCCCGACCGATCGCGCCACACGCCGAACACGTGGGGCGTGTGGCCGGTCTCCATGGCGAGCAGGGCCGGTCCGGCCGCGAGTGGTGCGGGAGCGCCGAACAGCGGTGTGTCGATGCCGCCGCCGGTGATGTCGCGGTCGCCCAGCAGGCCCACGACGCGGCCGTCGAGGAGCGCCTGCTTCAACACGCGCTTGGCCCCCGACAGCTCGATGAGCTCGAGGCCCATCCGGTGCCGCGTCTCGACCATGTAGGCCTGCATCGCGGCATCGGCGAGCGTCTCCGAGGGCACGATGGTGAGCCGCCCGGTGCGGTCGGCGGCGAACAGGGCCGGCAGCTCGAACCAGGCCATGTGCATGCCCACGAACAACGCGCCGCGCGGGTCGCCGAGCGTCTCGTCGAGCACCTCCGGCGTGTCGATCACGAGCCACCGGGCGAGATAGTCATGGTCGACGTTCGGGGAACGCGCGAGCTGCACGTAGTACCGGGCGGAGAACTTGAAGGCATCGCGGACGAGCCGCGTCAGGGCGCGACCGTCCGTGGCCGCGGCGCGAACCTCGGCAGACGCGAGATCGTGGTCGGTGAGCCAGCGGGCCACGCGGGTGAGATTCCGGCGAGCCCGGCGGCGGCGTTCGGTGGCGATCTGGAACCACGCTCGGCCGGCAACGTCGGCCAACGCCAGGAGCGGTCCCTCCGGCAGCCGGCAGGCGACCCAGCTGGCGCCCCGGACGAGGCGCGCGCGCACCCCGATCCCGGTGCGCGGCGTGGCCTCGGCCACCGCTTCGGCCATCAGGTCGCCCGTGCCGCGACCGCCGGTGCCGCTGCCGCGGGCGGCGATGGCGCCAGCGCCGCGACGCGCTCGGCGAGCGCAGCCTTCTCCGCCGGCGTCGGCGGCCACTGGGGCTTGAAGCTGTACCACTGCTCGGGCGCGGCGGCGATCGTCGCCTCGAGCGCATCGGCGACGAGCTGCGTCGCGCGCTGGATCTCCGCCGGATCCGTGGACGCCACCGTCACCGGCTCGCTCCAGGTGACCTGGAAGCCCTTCCGGTCGTCCGAGCGGCGGACGGCGATGTGGACCAGCGCCGCGCCCGACTTCGCGGCCAGGACCGCCGGGCCCGCGGGCAGGGTCGTCCACTCGCCGAAGAGGCGAACGGGAATGTCGTCCGCCTTGTAGCCCCAGTCGACGATGAGCGCGAGGACCTCGTTGCGGCGGAGCACGCCGAACAGGTCGCGCAGATTGCGCCACGGGATCATCTTCACGCCCCACTCGCTCCGCTGGCGGCTCAGGAGCTCGAAGAGCTCCGGGAACGCCGAATCATCCGCGATGGCCGCGATGGGCCAGCCGTGGCGGGCGATGCCGCGCGCCACGCCCTCGAGGTTGCCGATGTGGGCCGTCGTGAGGATCAACCCCTTGCCGCTCGCCTTCCAGTAGGCCTCGAGGGGAAGCAGCGAGGACGTGTCGACGAGCCCCGCGGCCTCGTCGTCGGTCATGCGCGGCAGGCGCATCAGCTCGACGACGTAGCGGGCGTAGGAGCGGTAGGCCGCGTAGGCCTTGCGCCGGACCTCGAGGCTCGACGCCGGCCGGCGCAGCACGTGCGCGAAGTTGTCGTTGACGTACCGGCGCTTTTTCGGCCAGAGCACGAAGGACGCCTGCAGGAAGAAGCTGACGATCCCGCGCGCCACCGGCACGGGCAGGCGGCTCATGAGCCACGTGCCCGTGCGGTAGGCGTAGATCGCCAGCTTTTCGACTGGCCGCGGCCCTCGCCCGGTGCGCTGCACCGGGCTGCCGAGGGCCGTTCGGCCGCGGTCGGCCGCCCGGCTCACGCGCCGGCCGCCGCCTTCGCGCCTGCGTTCACCGCGGCCTTCTTGCCGGCGAGCCGCTTGAGCGCCTTCTTCGGCGCCGGCTCGGTCCCGACGAGCGTCTCGTTGTCCTCGCCCTTGATGAAGGCTTCGACCCGGTTGAACGCGATGTCGTCGTGGATCTGCTGCGGCGGGCTCTTCATGAAGTAGCTGCTCGCGGCGACGAGCGTGCCCTTCAGGCCGCGATCCAGGCCCAGCTTCAGGCAGCGGATGGCGTCGGTGATGACGCCCGCGCTGTTGGGGCTGTCCCAGACCTCGAGCTTGAGCTCGGCGTTGAGCGGCACGTCACCGTAGGTCGTGCCCTCCATCCGGATGTAGCACCACTTGCGGTCGAGCAGCCACGGCACGTGGTCGCTCGGGCCGACGTGCACGTCGTCCGAATCCATCTCGTAGTCGAGCATGGACGTGACGGCGTTCGTCTTCGAGATCTTCTTGGACTCGAGGCGCTCGCGCTCGAGCATGTTCAGGAAGTCCGTGTTGCCGCCGAAGTTGAGCTGGTAGGTCCGATCGAGGCGGACGCCGCGATCCATGAACAGGCGGGTCAGCACGCGATGGCTGATCGTCGCCCCGACCTGGCTCTTGATGTCGTCGCCGATGACCGGCAGGCCGGCCTCCGCGAAGCGGCGCTGCCAGTACGGCTCGCGGCCGATGAACACCGGGATGGCGTTCACGAACGCGACGCCGGCCTGGAGGGCCTGCTCGACGTACCACTTGGTCGCCTCTTCGGAGCCGACCGGCAGGTACGAGACCATGACGTCGACTTCGCGCTCCTTGAGGATGCTCACGATGTCGGCCGTCGGGCCGGGGGCCTTCTCGATGATCTGGCTGAGGTACTTGCCGAGGCCGTCGTGGGTCATGCCGCGCTCGACGGTGACGCCGGTGTGCGGAACCTGCTGGAAGACGTACGTGTTGTTCGGCTTCGTGTAGATCGCCTCGGACAGGTCCTTGCCGACCTTGTTCTTGTCGACGTCGAACGCGGCGACGAACTCGATGTCGCGGACGTGGTAGCCGCCCAGGTTGACGTGCATGAGGCCGGGGACGAAGTCGTCCTCCTTGGCGTTCTCGTAGTAGTACCGGCCCTGCACGAGGCTGCTCGCGCAGTTGCCGACGCCCACGATCGCGACGCGGATCTTGCCGTCGCCGCGGCGGCCGGC
>DASSHR010000214.1:0-1237 GCA_035692745.1 Candidatus Limnocylindrales bacterium
GCACACGGTGGATGCCTTGGCACTGAGAGCCGATGAAGGACGTGGGCGGCTGCGATAAGCCCGGGGGAGACGCTGACCAGTCAGTGATCCCGGGATTTCCGAATGAGGAAACTCACCCGTGGTAATGCGCGGGTACCCGTACCTGAATACATAGGGTGCGCGGAGGCAAGCTGGGGAACTGAAACATCTAAGTACCCAGAGGAAAGGAAAGAAACCTCGACTCCCTGAGTAGTGGCGAGCGAAAGGGGATCAGCCCAAACTCATGCAACGTGATAGACGGCAGTCGTTGTTGTGTGAGGGTTGTAGGGCTCGATTCGATCCGTCTGCCGGCGGGTCGGGAAGTTACAAATCCGTGCGTTAGCCGAAGTGAATGGAAAGTCACGCCACAGAAGGTAACGGCCCTGTAGGCGAAAGCGTGCGGACTTCCTTATCGAGTACCTGAGTACGGCCGGGCACGGGAAACCCGGTCGGAATCCGCGGGGACCACCCCGTAAGGCTAAGTACTCCTCAGTGACCGATAGTGAACTAGTACCGTGAGGGAAAGGTGAAAAGTACCCCGGAAGGGGAGTGAAATAGTACCTGAAACCGTGTGCTTACAAGCGGTCGGAGCGGACGTGTTCCGTGACGGCGTGCCTTTTGCATAATGAGCCAGCGAGTTAGTCTTCCACGGCAAGGTTAAGGAAACGGAGCCGTAGCGAAAGCGAGTCTGAACAGGGCGATTCAGTCGTGGGAGCTAGACCCGAAACTGAGTGATCTACCCATGGCCAGGTTGAAGCGGGGGTAAGACCCCGTGGAGGACCGAACCCACGTCGGTTGAAAACGGCGGGGATGAGCTGTGGGTCGGAGTGAAAGGCTAATCAAACTCAGAGATATCTGGTTCTCCCCGAAATATATTTAGGTATAGCGTCACGCGTTCAGTAACGGTTGTAGAGCACTGTTTGGCCTAGGGGGCCTACCAGCTTACCGAAGTCAGGCAAACTCCGAATGCCGTTATTCCAGAGCGTGGCAGTCAGAGTGCGGGGGATAAGCTTCGTGCTCAAAAGGGAAACAGCCCGGACCGTCGGCTAAGGTCCCTAATTCCATGCTAAGTGGGAAACGATGTCCGATTGCAGAGACAACCAGGATGTTGGCTTAGAAGCAGCCACCATTCAAAGAGTGCGTAACAGCTCACTGGTCAAGTGGTCGGGCGCGGACAATGTAACGGGGCTCAAGCATGGAGCCGAAGCCACGGACTTCA
>DASSHR010000215.1:0-16912 GCA_035692745.1 Candidatus Limnocylindrales bacterium
TGGCCGGCGGGTGGAGCTGGTCGTGCGCGACCTCCCGTCGCGAGCCAATGCGGACGCCGTCATGGCGGACCTGAAGCGCAGCGGCGTCGAGATCGTCATCGGCGCGTACTCGTCCGACCTGTCGATCGCCGCGAGCGCGGCAGCGGACCGCGCCGGGCTCTTGTATTGGGAAGCGGGCGCCGTGGCGGATCGACTGACCGGGCAGGGCCTGCCGATGGTCTTCCGGGTCGGGGCGAGCGGCGCGAACCTGGGCCGCAACAGCGCGGACTTCGCCGCCTCCGAGCTGGCCTCTCGGCTCGGCAAGCAGGTCGCCGATCTCCGCGTCGCGATCGCGGTCGCGGACGACGCCTACGCAAACGCCGTTGCCGATGCCGCCGAGACGACTGCCGCGGCGGACGGGATGCCGATCGTGATCCGGCGCTCGTACAACCTGTCCGTGCCGGACTTCCCGGCCGTGATGAGGGACCTCGAGGCGGCGCGGCCGGACGTGATCATCCTCGCCTCGCACATCCCGGACGGGATCGCGTTCCGGCAACAGATGGTGGCCTCCGGGCTGAAGGTCGGTGCCCTGATCGGCTCGACGATGGCCGAGTGCGACCCGGATTTCGCGGGCGAGCTCGGGTCGGCGGCGGTGGGCATCTTTGCCTCGGACCGCCCGACCGCGGGGTTCCAGTCGTCGGCGCTCGATCCAGCGGCGGCGGCCACGTATGCGCGATTCGCCGCGGCCTGGGGGAAGGACGCGCCACGCTCCGGGGCTTCGGCGGGCGACGGGACGGGCGGCGACGCCTACGGACGCGGCTACGGCAGTGACGGCGAGGACGCCGAGTACACGATCCACGGCCCCGACGAGGACGCCACGTCCGAGGAATCGGAGGAGGCGCTGTCCGGTTTCTCCGCGGCGTGGGCGCTGTTTCACGATGTGCTCCCGACGACCGGCGGGGCGTTCGACGCGTCGTCCGTCGCCGCGGCTGCGCGCGCGATCGACCTGCCCGAGGGCTCGCTGCCCAACGGCGCGGGCCTGCGGTTCTCCTCGGATCCGGCCCGGCTGGGCCAGAACGAGCGTGCCGCGGCGGTCATCTGGCAGTGGCAGGCGGTTCGCACCTACGAGTTCGTCTGGCCCCCGACCTACGCCACCGGCTCGATCGCCTTCGTCCCGCTCGATCGGTGAACGCCGGCGCGACTGCGCTCGGCCGTGCCCGGGTCGCACCCGGTGTCGCGGCGTGGGCGAGGCCAGTCGCGCTGCTCGCAGGCCTCGTGCTGGTGATCGGCGCGCGCTGGGCCGGGACGCGCGCGGGCATGGATCCGCTCGTCCTCGGCGCGGCGTTTGGCGTTGCCGTCATCGCGCTCGGCTGGACGCGCCCGAGCCTGCCGGCCGCGCGCGACCTCGTGATCGGCCTCGCGGCCGGGCTTGCGCTGGTGGCATTGACCGGGCTGGGGGCGGCGATCGCGGGCAGCACGCTGCCGTCGGGCCTCGGCCGCCCGGCCGCGCCGTTCCTGCCCTGGGCGGCGATCACGATCGTCGTTGCCGCGGGGGAGGAGTCGATCCTGCGCGGGCGGCTCTTCGATGCCACGCGGCGGGCCGGCGGGACGGTCGCCGCCGTCGCGCTCACGACGATCGTCTTCGCCCTGCTCCACGTGCCCCTGTACGGCTGGCACGTGGTCCCGCTCGACCTCGGCGTGGGCCTCGCGTTCGCCGGGTTGCGGCTCCTGACACGGGGGATTGCGGCGCCCGCAACCGCCCACGCCGTGGCGGATCTCGCGACCTGGTGGCTCTAGCCCCAACCACGCCCGAACTCCACCGGACTCACCCGGGTCGGAGGGTACTGCCCCGAACCGGACTCAAGTACGGCTTGGAGGCCCGCACCCCGTTTCCTACGGTTCGAGCGACGGCGAGTCATGGTCGCAGCCATCGTCGCGGGGACAACTGCGATGCACTCATTGATCGGTCGTTCCCGAAAGGCACAAGCACGGATGGGCTCGATGGCACTGAACGAGCTGGGCAAGATGCTCACCGCCGCCGAGGTCGCGGAGATGCTTCATCTCCACGTCAATACGGTGAAGCGGCTGGGTGATCGCGGCGAGCTGAAGTACTACCGCGTCTGCAAGCGCGGTGACCGCAGGTTCCTCCTCGAGGACGTGCGGCGCTTCCTCGACAACAACCGCTAGCTCCAGGCCGCTCTTCGCGGAAACCGCGCGGCGCCCAGCCGCGCACCACAACAGCAGAAGCGCCGGCGACTTCGCCGGCGCTTCTTGGCGTCCTCCCAAGAATTCGCTTGACCTGCCCCGCACCGCGCAGTACACCGAGCTTCGGCCGGATACGTGGCAGACGCAGCCGCACGGCGATCGAGGGGAAGTTCGATGCGAACACGGATTGCCTCACTTCTCGTCGTAGGTTCTTCGCTTGCCTTTGCGCCCGCTGCTGATGCAGCTAGCCCGGTCCGTGGTGGCGACCTCCGCAATCAAGCCACAACTTCCTCGGCATCCAAGCAACCTTCGTACCGGCTGATCGGCGATCTGGAACATGTCGCCGGCCCGAACGTGTGGTCTGGACACTCGATCCAGTGGTTCGACAAGTCGCCCGTCCTCGCGACGCTTGTTGATCCTGCCTACTACGTGCTTCGCCCCAACGGTCAAGGCAAGGCGACGCTGACAATCGATGCGCTTTCATCTGCCTCTGTGCGTGCCGTGGAGGTGGCCATCGACCGAAACAATGGCTTTCAGTTGATTGCCGTCGGGACCACGACGGACGCAGCGGCTGTGAACGATGCAAGCCCGCTCGACGCATCGGCAGGTGCGGCGGCGCTCGCATCGGGCCATAAGTGGGGCCGGTACTACACCGAGTGGAGTGATCCGTTCTATATCCCCGTTAGCAGCGTGCTGACGTGGATCGACTGGAACTACAGCGGCGGGACGGTCACAAACTTCACGGCCGGCGACACGCGATATGCGCTCCAGGCGAACGGCTGGCACGAGATCTACAACTACTTCAGCAAGCATTGGGATCGCACGGAGACCAAGGGGGTCGCCGACAGCGGCTCCCGGATGCAGACGTCGAGTTGGTTCCCGTCGCCGACCTGCGGAACCTCGACGATCTACTACTCGTACAACGAAGCCGTGGCATGGGGCGACGGTCACATCAGCGGGACCGTTACCACGTGGGTGAACTCGGGGTGCGCATTCTTTCTCTCCTGGAACGCTGGACCCGGCTACACGCAGTAATTCGTGTCGCGAATTCAAACCGCCCTGTGGGCACTCCCGGCTTGTCTCCTCGCCTTTGGGCTTGCCGTCCCGTTGATCGGTAGCAACTTCGCGGTGGCCCCTCTCGTGCTGCTTTGGATCGCGATATTTGTCGGGATTGCTGTTGGACTCGCCGTTGGGCGCCCGTCGCCCCAGATGCGCGTATTCATGGGACTCGCATTGGTCGTGACCCTGTTCTTCTTCGGATCTCTGGGCGGCTGGTGGTGTATTCCGGCTGTCGTGGCGGATATCGTGGTCTGTGCCAGATCCGTGACGCGTCCAGCGAGTGCTTGAGCTCGAACGCCGAAATCGGCTACGCGCGCCTTTCGCGCTTCTCTCGGTTGTGATCGCAGCGACGCTCCTGCAAGCGTGCGATTCGAGGGACGACCGGGTGGCGATGCCGCCTGATATCAAGCACATTGTTCAATCGACACTATCCGCTCAGACCGCAAGGTTCTCGACGATCACGACCCTATCCATGAATGGAGTCCAGGCGCGAGTCTTTTCGATGGCGAGCGGAATCATCGACCTGCAGTCGGCGACCGGCGACCTCAGAGGCACGCTGACGCCCAACCCGTTTCCTTCTCCTGATGTCGCCAGTGAGTCGGTCTCGATCGAGGCGATCGACGTCAAGGGCGTCGCACGACAGCGCGCCCTAGGTGCTGGGCAGTGGCGAAACGTCGACGGTGGTCTCGGCTCCTTTTTGCAGCTTGGCAACTCCGAGGCGTTGTTCAGCGATGCGCTGAATGAGGTGCTGCAGCCCGTCCAATCGTGGGCCTTCGTCGACGCAGAACCAATTGGCGACGTTCCTACACAGCACTTCACTGGTGTCGCCGAAGCCCCCAATCGAGGCGCTGTTGACATCTGGCTCGATGCCAAGGGCGTATTGCGCAGAATCCGATTGGAACGTGGGTCGCTTCAATCCAAGACCAAGGCGACAGTGGTTCTGGAGCTCTGGGACTTCGGCATCGCCGTTGTCGAATCGCTCCCTACGTAAACAAGGCGCTGCACTGCGTGGCGAATTCGGATCGATGGATCGAGCACATCTACGGCTTGATTCGCCACACGGTCGTGCCGCTGTAGTCGAGCACCCAGACGTCGCCGAAGGCGGGCTCCGCGACGAAGGGGTTGGTCGCGTCCGGCAGCGCGTAGCGAACGGGCGGGGCGTCGGGGTTCGCGAGGTCGATGACCCCGAGGCGCTTCCCGCTCCCGTCGGGGACCCATGCCTTGCCGGCGAACACCGTTCCGTCCAGTGGCTCGTTCCAGCCCGTTGTCTCGTGGACGAGGGCTCCTGCGGTGACATCCACGATCGCGACCTTGCTCAGGCCGCGCTCGCCGATCAGCAGCGTCGTGTTGCCGTCGTCGCTGAACCATGTTGGGGCGCCTGCGCCCTTGATCATCGCTGCGACCTTGTTCGTCGCCGGGTCGATTCGGCGCAGCTGGTAATCCACCTCGTCCGCGACCCAGACGCCGTCCTTCATCACGGCGAGTCCCGCGGCGCGCGGCCCGATGGGGATGCTGGCGACGACCTTCGCCTTCGCTGGGTCGATGCGCAGGAGCACCTTGTTCGTGCGGTCCGCAACCCAGACCGACCCGAACCCGGCCTTCAGGTCCCATAGCGCGTTCCCAAGGCCTTCGATCGTGGCCGTGACCTTCAGCGTGGCGGGATCGACCGCCAGCACGGCGCTCTTGCCGAGATCCGCGATCCACATCCGGCCATCCGACCCGAGCGCGATGCCACATGGCCCGACGCCGATGATCGCGTGGCCGACAACCTGGTCCGTTGCGGGGTCGACCTTGTCGATCGCGCCGCTCGAGTTGCTCGTGACGTAGGCCGACGTGCCGTCGGTCGCGAGGGCGCACGGTGCATTGGACACCTTGATCGTCGCGACGAGTTCGTCGCCGAGGGGGGCGCCGGTGGCGACGGGTACGGGAGTCGCACGAGGCGTCCCGGCTGGGCTCGCGGCCGCTGAGGCAGCTGCGGCGGAGGCGCCGGGTGACGTGGCCGGGGACGCGCCCGAACCCGTCGCCGGGACAGCCGTCGGGGAGACCGCCCCACCGCAGGCTGCGACGGTCAGCGCAAGGATCGACAGGAGACGGGCGCGAGCAAGGTTGGTCATGGTCGATACTGCACGCGATGACTGGATCGATCGCAAGTGCCAGAACACGCCAAATCGATAGAGCCACACTCGCGCTGAACCGCGACGCGCCGGCTGCGTTGCACCGGCAGCTCGAGGCCGGCCTTCGCAGCGCCATCGCGGAGGGCCGCTTGCAGCCTGGCGCGCCGCTCCCGGGCACTCGCACGCTTGCCGAGGAGCTGGGCGTGGCCCGGATCACCGTTGCCACCGCGTACGAGCAGCTCGTCGCGGAGGGATACCTGGATGCCTCGGCGCGAAGCGGGACGCGGGTTGCGAGGGACCTGCCGGCCACCGGCTTCCGGCTCGGCGACGCCCACGGCGCGGGCCACGACGCGGTCTCCGACCTCGGCGGCATCTACCCGGCACCGAACCCCGGGATCCCGCTCGCCCCGGTCACGATGGACGACGGGCTTCCGGACGACGAGATCGACCTCGGGCCGGAGTCGTTCTCGCTCGCGTCGGTCGACCGACGCGCCTGGGAACGGCGGCTCGTCGCGGCGTGGCGTGAGATCGCAGCGGAGGAGCGTGGCGGCGCTGTCTCGTACTTCGGCGGGCTCGGCGACCCGGTGCTCCGGCAGGCGCTGTCGGACCACCTGGCGGTCCACCGCGCGGTGCGGGCGCGGCCGGACGCGATCGCGATCACGTCGGGTGCCACCGCGGCGCTCGCGGCTGTCGCCCGCGTGTGGCTCGGCCCCGGGCGACGTTGCGTGGTCGAGGAGCCGGGCGGCTCGCAGCTGCGGCGCAGCCTCTCGATCGCCGGCGCGGAGATCGTGCCGGTGGCCGTGGACGTGGACGGCCTCGATCCCGACGGCCTTCCGGACCACGCCGACGTCTGCTTCGTCACGCCCTCCTGGCAATACCCGAGTGGCGGCCGTATGTCCGTGGCGCGGCGGCTCGCGCTGATCGACTGGGCGAGGCGGGTCGGTGCGCTGATCGTCGAGGACGACTGCGAGGGCGAGCTGCGCTACGCGGGCGATCCATTGCCGACGCTCGCGGGCCTCGCCGAGGACGGACGCGTGATCTACGTCAACACCTTCTCGAAGGTCCTCTTCCCCGGGCTGCGGACCGGGTACGTCGTGGTGCCTGACCGGCATCGCGGGCCGCTCCTCGCCGCGCTGGAAGCCGGCGCTCGCTCGCCGGGCGCGCTGGAGCAGCGGGCGCTCGGTCGATTCGTGGAGTCGGGCGCCTACGTCCGCCATCTGCGTCGCGTGCGGATGCGGTACGCCTCGCTGCGCGAAACGTTCGATCGCGAAATACGCCGGCGAGCAGGGGACCGTCTTCGGGTCCGACAGGGCGAGGCCGGTGGACATCTCCTGGTGGAAATTGCGCCGGGTTGCCCATCAGCCACCGACCTCGCAGCCGCGGTGCGTGCGTCGGGAGTCCGACTCGAGCCGCTCCGGGCGAACCGCATGGACCGGTCCGCCGGAGCGGATGACGCGTTCGTCGTCTATCTGACTCGGGCGGATCCCGAGGAACTGATCGCCGCCGCAGCGAGGATCTCGCTTGCGCTCGATACCCTACGTAGGGTACCCTACGACAATGCGCAAGACATCGGTCTACCTGACGGCCGATGAGGCCGAGGGCCTTCGCCGGCTCGCCGTGCGCGAGGGGCGATCCCAGGCTGAGCTGCTGCGGGAGGGCGTCCGACGCCTGCTTGGCGAGACGCCGCCGGAGCAGCGGTCGTTTCGAAGCCTCGGCGCGGGCAGGAGCGACGGCACCGCACCTCGCCGCTGGACGAGCGGCGAGCTGTATGACAAAGCGATGGGTCGGCGGTGATGGCGCTTGTCATCGACGCGGGTGCGCTCTACGCGCAGGCGGATGAAGCGGACCCAGGCCACGCTGCCGTTCGCGCCGTGCTGACCGCCGAGCGAGAGGAGCTCGTGACGACCGAGCTTGCCGTTGCCGAAGCGGACTACCTCATTCTCGACCGGCTCGGGCCGGACGTGGAGGCGGCGTTCCTCGCGGACCTCGCCGAAGGCACCTTCGAGGTCGAATGCCTCGGCCGGGACGGGATCGAGGCCGCATCCCGCATCACGAGACGGTACCGGGATCTCCGGCTCGGCCTCGCGGATGCGTCGCTCGTCGTGCTTGCCGCCCGCAGATCGACACGCCGGATCCTCACGTTCGACGAGCGCGCGTTCCGCACGGTACAGCCGCTGCAGGGTGGCGCGTTCGAGCTCTTGCCAGCCGAGCGATAGTCGGCGTCGCCGGGTTCCGGCCACCTAGAATGCCCGCGTGATCGACTTCCGTCCGAGCGAGGAGAACCGGCTCGTCCAGCAGAGCGTGCGGGAGTTCTGCGAGGCCGAGATCAACCCGTACATCCGCGAGTGGGACGCGAAGGGCGAGGTCCACCGCGAGGTGTTCGGCCGGATGGCCGAGCTGGGCCTGCTGGGCGCGCCGGTGCACGCGCAGTACGGCGGCGCGGGCATGGACTACATCAGCTTCGCGATGATCTGCGAGGAGCTCGAGCGCGCGGACACCGCGTTCCGGGTGGCGCAGTCGGTGCACGTCGGCCTCAACAGCCTGACCCTCCAGCAGTGGGGGACCGAAGAGCAGAAGCAGCGCTGGCTGGTGCCCCAGGCGAAGGGCGAGAAGCTCGCCACGTTCGGGCTCACCGAGCCTGGCGTGGGCACGGATGCCGGCAACCTGGCCTCGACCGCCAAGCGCGACGGCGATTCGTACGTCCTGAACGGCCAGAAGATCTGGATCAGCATCGCCGACATCGCCGACCACTTCCTCGTGTTCGCGTCGGTCGACCGCACCAAGGGCCACCGGGGCGTGACCGCGTTCGTGCTCGAGCGGGGCATGAAGGGCCTCAGCACCGGGACGCTGCATGGCAAGCTCGGCATCCACGCCGGCAACACCGGTCTGATCAACATGGACGACGTCCGGGTGCCGGTCGAGCACCGCATCGGCGAGGAGGGCGAGGGCTTCCTCGTCGCGATGAGCGCCATCGACCAGGGCCGATACACGGTCGCCGCCGGCAACGTCGGGCTCGCCCAGGCGTGCCTCGACGCATCGCTCAAATACGCCCACGAGCGGCGCACCTTCGGCGACGAGATCGGCAAGCACCAGCTCGTCAAGCAGATGCTGGCCAGGATGGTCCAGGGCATCGAGGCCGGGCGGCTGCTCGTCTGGCGCGCCGGGTTCCTGAAGAACCACGGCGTGCGCAACACGCGCGAGACCTCGGCCGCGAAGTGGTTCGCCACGGACCACGCGGTCCAGTCAGCGCTCGACGCGATCCAGATCCACGGCGCGAACGGCTACTCCAACGAGTTCCCGGTCGAGCGCTACCTGCGCAACGCCAAGGCCGCCGTCATCTATGAGGGCACGAGCCAGCTGCACACGCTCATCCAGGCCGACTACGCCCTCGGCTACCGCGAGGATCGTCCGCTGCGCTGCGAGCCGCTCCCGGCCGAGGGCTTCGACCGCCTGCCGAGCTCCACCGCGGCGGCTGCGGGGCGCGCGTAGCGGCGCGGCGGGTCGGTCGGACGGCGCCTGCCGAGTCGGATCGCTAGTCGGCCGCGGGCCTGAACGACGGGCTGCCGACCTCGTCGGACGCCTCGGTCCCTTCCACGCCGTTCGCGAGGCGCGCCCGCACGGCGACGATGATCGCCACGGCCACGAGGATCACGGCGGACGCGATGATCGTTCGAACGGTGATCTCCTCGTGCAGGAACACGCTGCCGAGGAACACCGCGACCACCGGGTTCACGTACGCGTACGTGCCGATCAGCGACAGCGGCGCGTTCCTGAGCAGCCACGCATACGACGTGAACGCCAGCATCGAGCCGATGAAGACCAGGTAGACGACGGCAAGGATCGAGCTCGTCGAGATCGCGTCGGGATGGAACTGCGATGGCTCACCAGCGATGAGCGCCTCGATGCCGGTGACGATCGCTCCGGCCAGCATCTGCA
This sequence comes from Candidatus Limnocylindrales bacterium, assembly GCA_035692745.1. Lineage (GTDB taxonomy): Bacteria > Chloroflexota > Limnocylindria > Limnocylindrales > CSP1-4 > UBA5189. The sequence goes on from DASSHR010000215.1 coordinate 9,294, forward strand.
GGCCCGACGCCGTGAACCCGCTCGGTGGCAGGCTCGCCTTCTTGATCGAATAGAGCGAGCCGTGCGCCCAGCCGAGCGGCGCGATGAGCAGGATCACGATGCCGACGGGGTCGAAGCTGTTCGCGCCGGCGCCTGACGGCCAGATCAGCAGCGCCGTGCCCGCGAAACCGACCGCGATCGCGAACGCAACGACCTTCGGCAGCTTGTCGCGGAAGTACAGCCAGCCGAGGATCGCGAACCACAGCGGCATCATCGCGATGAGGATCGCGGCGATGCCCGACGGCACGGTCTTCTCGCCGAACACGACGAACCCGTTGCCGATGCCGAGCAGCAGGCCGCCGACGATGAAGCTGTCTCTCAGCTGGCGGCGGGTCGGGAGGCGACGCGCCTTGGGGTTCCGCAGCAGGTCCCAGGCGATCAGGATCAGCCCGGCGAGCGCGAACCGGATCGCCGCCATGAGGAACGGCGGCATCGTCTCGATCGCGACGGCGATCCCGAAATACGTCGATCCCCAGACCACGTAGATGATCGCCATGTTGATCCAGAGCGCGGCCCCGGAGGCATGCTTCGCCGTTGCCGCGGGCGCGCTTGGCATAGTCGATTGGTCCAAAGTCAGCCGACTATACCGCAGACAGGTCAAAGACAACTATTGCCGGCTGAAGGCGTGGGCGGTAGTCAGCAGCGCCTCGAACCGCAGTTCGCTAGCGAGCTCGCGGAACTCCTTCGACGTCTATTTGCTTGGTGGGCACTCCAGCCCATCGGGGCACAAGATGTCGCTTGAAGTGGCGGCGGGCGTCCCGTGGGCAGCCAGGCCGCCGGGTGTGAGCCAAATCGCTTCCCCCGTATTGCGATCGATTGCGTATGCGGGGAGTGTTGCGTCTGGTGTCGGCTCAAGCTCCCCGCTCGGGGCCTGGGTTGGTCCGGCACCGACGTTGGCAGGTGCGACCGGCTCGCTTGGCATGGTTGCCGAATGCTGGACATAGACCAAGATCCCAAGTCCGACGACGAGTAGGAGCGCGGCAACAACACTGCCGCCAGCAACGCGCATGCCCTCACGGCGGACGGGACCAGGAGTCAAACGATTAGTGATCAAAGGTGTAGCTCCAGAGTTGTTTGTCACTGTTGGTCACCAAGCAACCGTAGTAGGTTGGATAGAAGCCGTCGGAATCGTGAAAGCAGTCATTGTCGGCACCACTTCGAATAAACCACGACCCACTCGACTTATATTGACCTTCGAGTTCTATGTCTGGGTCGATCGCTCTGGTTCCGTTCTGCGATCGATCGTTCGTGACTTCGGTACCCCACCACGAGAAAACACCGTTCGTCCAAGTACGCGGCTCAAAGTGGCAGACATAGCCTTCGCTGAGGGTCACGTCCTTAATGCAGTACTGCCAAACGGAGTCGCCGCTGTGGGTCGTGGCCTCGACCTTCATGCGGTATCGGTGGCCAGTGACAGGAGCCTTGTACCAACCGTCGGCAAGGTACGGAGCACCCGAGCCCTGGTCCGATTGCGTGAACACGAAGTGCTGCTTCCCATCGCTTGGGATGTCGTGGCAGCCGCCCGAATAGGAGCACCGGGCGTACCCGATTTGGACAATTGTCGGCTCGCCCGGAAAGTTGATCTTTTGAAGGCTGATGAGGACGAACGAGATGTCCCCGATGGACCCGTTAAGGGTGCACGGAGCGAGCGCACGAACGTCAACGTCGCCAAGTGCGCCCGAAATCGTGGCGGTCGATACGACCTTCTGCATGGTCGTCCAAGTCTTGTATACGTGAGTCGGCCCGGCGTTGCATGTTCCTGAGTAGATCGCCCGCGCCGTCTCTGGGCTCGACCAGGAGGCAAACGCGAGAATCGGGATCGCCGTCAGGAGGGCACTTGCCTTCTTTCGCATTCTTGCCGGCGGCCTCCCAATTCTACGGCTGCATTACCCACGATGCTAAATGCCGGGCGACGCGTGTCAAGACTTGGGCCCTTTCATTCACTTCACGCCGGGACGCTGAGTAGGACTTACCCAGCTTATGGGGAGGCCGCCGGACGGCAGTGGAGGCACGGCCGATACCCGGCTGCCGCCGCTGCCGCGAGGCTCGGGAAATGCACGCGATGGCGATCCGTGACGCGCTTGGCGTCGCGGCAGGTTGGGTGACAGACGATGTGGGTCGTGTCGGAGCCGGTCCAGCGTCGGCCGGCCGCGGCGTCCGCCTCGAGCCGCTGCGGATCCAGGCCTTCGGCAGCGAGCACGCGGCGCTTCGCCGACGGACCGCCCATCGAATAGTTGCCGATCATCCCGTCGCTCCGGACCACGCGATGGCACGGCACGACGAGGGGCACGGGGTTGTGCGCCAGCGCGGTCCCGACCGCGCGAACCGCCTTCGGCTTGCCGATCTCGGCCGCGATCCAGCCGTACGGACGGACCTCGCCGCGCGGGATCTCCAGCGCCTTCATCCAGACCATGACCTCGAAGGGCGTGTGGCCGCGCAGGTCGAGCGGGAGCGAGTTGTGGCGATCACCGTCGAGACGGCGCTGGATGGCGCGCGAGAGGCGGTCGGGCACCGCGTCCGCCCGTTCGATCGGTCGACCGACGGAAGACCGGAACCGCGACTCGAACTCGGCGCCGTCCTCGGCCATGCCCACCCACGACACGCCACGCCCGTTCCAGGCGACGAAGGCCTGGCCGAGCGGTGTCTCGATCGGCGCGTAGTGGTCGGCAAGCCCGGCGGCGACGAGCGCGCCGAACCCGACCGACGGGGGAGCGGGGACGCGCAGCGACTCCAGTGCGAGGGCAAGATCAGTCATCGGATGGCCTCCATGGCCGGTTGCGGCGAGGCCGCTCGGGCAATCGATCGGTGGTCGGTGGTTGGCGGGTCGGACGCCGCGTCGGCGTCCAATGGAGCCTCGAGCAGCGCCCGAAGCTCCTTGAGCCCGCGATGGACCTGCGCCTTGATCGTGCCTTCCGGTCGATCGAGCGCTTCCGCGCACTCCGCGACGCTCAGGCCGTCGACGTGCCGGAGCACGATCGCGACCCTGACCGCCGGGCTCAGCAGCAGAAGCGCCGAAGCGAGCTCTCGCTGCGTCTCCCGGCGGTCGGCGGCGAGGGCCGGAGCCCCGCGCCCGTCGTCAGACGCCGGGTCGAACCCGGCATCGACCATCGGCTCGAGCTGGTTCGGTGGCTGCCGATCCTCGAACCGGCGACGCCGGTTGCGCGCCAGGTTGACCGCGATCGATGCCAGCCAGGGCCGGAGTCGAAGGGCCACCACCCGCTCGCGCGGATAGCCGCCGATCGCGCGGTAGGCGCGCACGAGCGCGTCCTGGGCGACCTCCTCAGCGTCACGCCGATCGCCGAGGAGGCGCAGCGCGATCGTGTACAGCCGGTCCTGGTGGGCGATCACGAGATCCGGGAACGCCGCGTCGACGTCCCGGGCGAGCCGGTTCGCGAGCGCCGTGTCGGTGTCCATCGAGTCATTGAACACGGCGCCGCGCGGAACCGTTGCAGGGCTACGAGATCGTGATCGTGCCCTTCATGTTCGAGTGGATCGTGCAGTGGAACGGGTACGTGCCCGCCTTGTTGAAGACGAGGCTGGCCTTGCCGCCGCTGCCGGCGATGTTGGCGCCCATCGTGCACGAGCCGTCGTCCGTGCCCACCTTGTGGGCCGCGCTGTCGTTGTTCGTCCAGGTGATCACGTCACCGACCTTGGCGTTGATCGGCTGCGACCACGCGAAGTCGACGACGGTCGCCTCGACCGTTGTCGTGCCGGTGGAGTCCTCGCACACGGCGGCCTGCGTCGCGGCGCCGCCCGACGTTGCGGCCGGGCCGCCGGTGGCCGCTCCGCTCCCGGAGCAGGCGGCGAGTGCGACTGCCGTTGCGAGCGTGGCGATTCCACGAACGAGCAAGCGCATGGGGTGATCCTCCTGGGGCTGGGCGTGCGCGCCACCATAGCGCGACGCTCCGTGCTACCTCCTATGGTTCGGCGGTGGCGGTGGATCGGATCTCGGACGGCGAGCTCGCGCACCGGCTCGTGCTGCACGAGGCCCGCGCCCAGGCCACGCCGACGCGCCAGCTGCGCGACCTCGGCGACGCCTGGCTGGTGCACGATCCCGCGGATCCCGAGCCGTTCTGGAACCGGCTGATCGCGCCACGCTGGCCCTCAGAGGCGGCGGCATTCGACCGCCGGCTCGACCAGGTCGTCACGCTCTTCGCGACACTCGATCGCCTGCCGCACATTCGACCGTTGCCGGTCGGCGGCTCCCCGGCCGATCTCGGCAAGCGGCTCCAAGCCGCCGGTTTCGAAGCGGTCGGCATCGATCGGCGGATGGTGCTCTCCGACGGCGGGGCTGCACGGGGTCCCGGTGGCGTCGCTGCGCTCGTGCGACGCCTCACGGCGGAGGTCGCGGCGGCATCGGGTGGCGCGGTCGTCACGGTCCGGCGGGGGAGCGCGGACGGCGAGCGTCGGACGTGGGCAGACCGCCGGCGCTGGGCGGTCGATGCGTCGCTCGTGCTCGCGGATGCGTTCGGCGTCGACCCCGATCGGCGCGCGGCCCTGGAACGCGATCTCCTCGGCTGCGTGTCGCGGCCGGGGTGTGCGGTGGTGCTCGTGTCGGTCGATGGCGTGCCCGCGGCGATCGCCCGGCGCGCGACCACGCCGGACGGCAGCTATCTCTCCTCGATCGGGACGCGGCCGATGTTCCGCGGCCGCGGGCTCGGCGCGCTCGTGACGGCGGTGGCGATGCAGGACGCGCTCGCCGCCGGCGGACCGCTCATCCACCTCGGCGTCGAGATCGACAACGTCCGCGCGATCCGGCTCTACCAGCGTCTCGGGTTCAGCGTGCTGGGGGACCCGGCGCCGGACCTGCTGCTGCTGCGATGAGCTGGGCGGAGATCCGTGCCGCGGCGGCGCGGATCGTCACCGAGGCCGCGCGCGCGGGCGCCGGGGCCCGGGCCGGCGCCGCCGGGGCCGCCACGGTGTCCGCCACGCGAATCAGCGGGATCGCGTGGGCGACAGTCGAAGCGGATCGAGCATTCCGCGAGCTCGATGGCGCGCTCGGCGCGGCAACCTCGTGGGTGCCACAGGAGCGCGACGGGCTGCTCGGCGCGAGCGTGTGGCGGCGCAACCCCTCTCCTGGTGACGGCGGCGGCGCACTGTTCGTCGTCGAACCGGATACGGAAGGCCGGCTTGCCGCGAACCTTGCCCGCTTCGGCGAGGGGGTGGCCGCCGTGTACGTCGGGGGGCGCGGCGAGGCCGATCGCATCATGCCGGTGAGCGCCCGCTGGGGCCCGTACGTGATCGTGCGGAGCCGGTCCGGATGACCGAGCCAGTCCCGGGCCGGTCCGCGCCGGGCCAGGCGTCGGGTCCGTTTCCCGCGCTCCGCCTCCGTCGCACCGAGGGCCTGCTCGACCTGCCCTGGGAGCAGCCGCTCGCCGACTGGCCGGATGCGCTCGCGTTCCGCGAGCTGGATGTCGGCCCGTCACGCCATCTCGTGCGGTTCCTCGTCGTCGATGGCGTCCTGCACGCGCTCAAGGAGGAGCCGATCGAGGTTGCGCGCCGCGAGTACGCCGTCCTCGGTCACCTGGAACGGGTCGGGCTGCCGGCCGTCAGGCCGATCGGCGTCGCGGAGCACGCGGATCGCGCCTCCGCGATCCTCGTGACCGAGTACCTCGCCCAGTCGCTGCAGTTCCGGCGGCTCCTGTCGCGCTTTCCCCTCGGGCCGGGGCCGTATCGGAGCCGCCTGTTGGACGCGATGGCGTGGCTGCTCGTCGACCTCCATCGCGGCGGCGTCTTCTGGGGGGACTGCTCCCTCGCCAACACGCTGTTCCGGCGCGACGGCGACCGGATCGAGGCGTACCTCGTCGATGCGGAGACGAGCGAGGTCCATCCCTCCCTGTCCGACGGGCAGCGCGCGTACGACCTCGAGATCCTCGTCGAGAACGTCGGCTACGGCCTCGCCGACGTGGCGGCGCTGCAGGGGCGCGACGAGGACATCGAGCACGCGGTCGATGCCGCCGAGGCGGTTCGGGAGCGGTACCGCGCGGTCTGGGCAGAGCTGCACGACGAGCCGTCGCTCCCCGCGGGCGATCGACAGGCGATCCGCGCGCGGCTCCGGCGCCTGAACGAGCTCGGCTACGCGGTCGACGAGATCGCGATCGAGCCGGGCGTCGGCGCCGGCGACCGACCGGAGGTGCGGCTCAAGGTCACGACATCGAACCGCGCGTTCCACGCCCACGAGCTGGAGCGCCTGACCGGCCTCCGCGCGCTCGAGGGCCAGGCGCGCGTGCTGCTGAACGACCTGCGCGAGCACGTGACGTGGCTGCGTGCAACCGTCGAGCCGTCGATCACCGAGGCCGCGGGCGCCCGACGCTGGCTCGCGGACGTCGTCGAGCCCACGCTGCGCCGGCTTCGACCGGCAATCGGCATCCGCGACCCGCTCCAGGCGTACATCGACGTGCTGGAGCACAAATGGCTGCTGTCCGAGAAGGCTCGCCGGGACGTGGGGTTGGAACGGGCGGTCGAGGCCTACCTCGAGGTCGGGGCGCCCGCGCCGGAGCCGGTCACGATCGAGCCGGGCTCACCAGCGCTCCCGGTGGACGACGTCATCGAGTGATCGGCGGCCGCCGGCCTTCGGCGGTGCGGTCAGCGCGGCCGGATTCTTCGGGTAGCCGAAGGACAGGATGTAGCCGCAGAACCGATCCGGCGGATAGCCAAGGATTTCGCGCGCCTTCGGTTCGTCGTATACGGTCGCCGGGCAGCTCCCGACACCGAGCTCCCACGCCGCGAGGAGCATGTTCTCGGCGGCGAGGCCCGAATCCCACGTGAGCGAGAGCGACGCGTCCGGCGCGTGCGGGTCCGGCGTCACGAGCGCGACGGCCGCGGCGGCGCCGGCGATGTGGCCGGCATATGGCCCGACGTCGGCGAGACGCCCGAGCGTCGCCCGCTCCTCGACGACGACGAAGTCCCAGCGCTGCTTGTTCTTCGACGAACCCGCGTGACGCCCGGCATCCAGGATCTGCTCGAGGTGCTCGCGCTCCAGTGGGCGGCCGTCGAACTCTCGGACCATCCGTTTCGTTCGGATCGCCGTGCGGACGTCCATCAGCCGCCCTTCGCCGAGGCGGGCGCCGCCGCCGGCGCGGGCGCCGCCGCCGCCGCGTCGTCCGCGCGATCGATGCGGTTGTCGCCGGCGGCCTTGATCGCCTGGACCAGCAGTGACACGCCGCCCTGCTGCGGCTCGATCGCCGAGAACGGGTGCTCCCGCTGGGGCAGGCGCGTGGCCGGGACCGCTCGGGCGATGCGCTCGGCCTCGTCCGGGTCGAGCGGACCCAGGTGGTTAGCCAGGAACCGCCCGATCGCGCCGCGATACGCGGAGAACTCGTACAGCCAGCTGTGCTCGCCGCCGGGGATCACGAGGACCTCGACCTCGCCGCTGCCCGTGCCGGGCTGCCCGCCGCGCGCCTTCCGCGCGGCGCGCTCCAGCGTGCCGAGATGGCTCACGGGCACGACCCGGTCGTGGTCGCCCTGGATCAGCAGGACCGGCCCGCGATACCGCTCGATCGCGCGCGCCGCGGACACGTCGCGGACGGTGTGGCCGCGCGGCTGCAGGAAGACGTGCGTCGTGAGCCACGCGAGCGGCC
>DASSHR010000216.1:0-12419 GCA_035692745.1 Candidatus Limnocylindrales bacterium
CCCGGCGAGGGCCGTCAGCCGCGCCGGAAGTGCAGCTGCAGCTCCATCGTGCCGTGGTCCTCGATCGACAGCACGAAGAACGAGGACGGCTGCTGGATCGCGTAGTCGGCGAACGCGATCTCGAGGGAGCCGGTGACCGTCACCACGTCGCCCGAGAGCTGCGCGTGGAGCGGCATGCTCACGGACTTCGTCACGCCGTGGAGCGTCAGGTCGCCGGTCGCCGTCACGTCCCACGAGGCACCGTCGGTTGGCGCCGAGCCGAGGTCGATCGGCTGCGTGAGCTTGAAGGTCGCGTCCGGGTACTGCTCCGTCTCGATCGCCTGGCGCTGCAGCTGCCCGTCGCGCCGGCTGTCGTCGCTGACCAGCGTCGTCATGTCGACCGAGATCTCCACGTTCTCGATCGTCGAGCCATCGAGCACCAGAAAGCCGATCACGTCCGGCGTCCGCCCGACGGCGATGTTCGCCTTGTTGCCCGCGAGCGTCTCGTTGACGCGATAGCCGACGAACGACGAGGTGAAGTCGGAGAACGAGCCGATCGAGGTGTCGACCCGCCACGTGCCGGAGATCGTGCCGCCGGTCGTGCCGCTGGCGGTGCCGCTGGCCGTGCCGGCGGAGCCGGTCGTGGTCGTCGGCGTGGTGGCGCCCGCGGCGTGGCTGGCGCCCGGCGACACCGTCGCCACGCTCACCGGGGGCGGTGGGGTGCCGCGGACGAACAGGATCCAGAAGCCGGCACCGGCGCCGAGGATCGCGAGCGCGATGACGGCGAGCACGACGATCCGGGTGGTCGAGCGTGCATTCGAGCGGGACTTCGAGGGGATCATGCGGGCTCCAATTCGGCGGGCGTGCCGGGTGTGGCGGGGAAGGCGACGGCGAAGCGGGCGCCGCCGAGATCGGACGCGCCGACCGTGATGCTGCCGTCGTGGTGCTCCGCAATCCATCGCGCGATCGCCAGCCCCAGGCCCGTCCCGCCGTCCGGCGCGCCCGGCGCCTGCCAGAAGCGGTCGAAGACGCGCGCTCGATGCTCCGCCGCGACACCCGGGCCGGCGTCGTCCACGGTCAGGCTCGCGCCCGCACCGGCGGGTCGGACGGTCACGCGCACCGTGCCGCCGGTCGGGCTGTGCCGGATCGCGTTGTCGACCAGGATCGTGACGAGCTGGCGCAGCCGGAGGGCATCGCCGACGAGGGGCGCCGGCTCCGGGTCGACCTCGAGGCGGACGCCGGCCGCCTCGGCCTGCTTGCCCAGCGCCGCAGCGGCGTCGGTGGCGACCTCGTCGAGGTGCAGTGGCACGCGCTCGAGCGTGATGGCGCCCGAGTCCGAGCGGGCGAGCAACAGGAGGTCCTCCACGAGCGAGGTGAGGTGGCTCACCTCCGCGTCGATGTCGACGAGAGCGTCGCCGACCTCGGCGACGGGCTGCTCGGCGTGCCGGCGCAGGTATTCGACGGAGCTGCGGATCACGGTGAGTGGCGTCCGCAGCTCGTGGCTCGCATCCGCGGCGAACTCGCGCTGGTGGCGGAGCGAGATGCGTTGCGCGGCAAGGGACTCGCGAATGGGCACGAGCGCGCGGCGGGCGTATACCGTTCCGAAGGCGACGGCGACGAGGACGACGATGCCACCCCCGATCACGAGCACGATCAGGAGCGCCTCGAGCGTGCTGACCTCGGTCGATCGATCCTGGAGGGCCTGCAGGAAGTAGGTCTGGCCATCCGCCTGGTACCTGACCTTCTGGGTCAGGATGCGCACCGGCACCCTGGTCGCGCCAAGGTCGACCGTGCCCGTCCAGACGTTCCGTCCATCCGCGGCCGTCCGCGACGCCTGGATGCCGTCGAGCTGCGGGAGACCGGCGATGAGGCCCACCGGCCCGCGGTTCAGCTGCACCGCCTTGCCCGCGTTGTCGAACGCGAACAGGAACGTGTTGCCCGCCCCGAACTGGAAGCCGAACGGGCTGGGCGTGTCGTCGCCGTCGGGCGCGCGGCCTTCGAGGCCGTCCGCGACCGGATCCACGCGCTGCGACAGCTGGTTGAGGCTCGCGGACGCCAGCGTGCCCGCGACGGCCGCGTACAGCGCAACGCCCAGCAGGACCAGCACGAGCAGCGTCGAGCCACCGCTCCAGGCGACGAGGCGCCAGCGCACCCGCCGGATGAGCGCGGCATCGGCCTCGGAGGCGTCCCGCTCCGCGGTGTCGCCGGGATCGAGCAGGTCGGTCACGGCTCAGCTGTCCGCCAGGCGGTAGCCCACGCCGCGCACGGTCTCGATCCAGCGGCCCGCGTCGCCGAGCTTGGTCCGGAGGTAGTGCACGTAGGCATCCACCGCGTTGGGCGTGACGGCCACGGAGAAGGGCCACGCCTGGTCGAGCAGCTGGTCGCGGGTCAGCGACTGGCCGGGATGGCGCAGGAAGCACTCGAGGAGCGAGAACTCCCGAGGGCTCAGGTCGACGAGCCGGCCCTCGACCGTCACGCGTCGGGTGCGTTCGTCGAGCGCGATCGGGCCGGCGGCGAGGACGGGCTCCGCGCGCCGTGCGCCGCCCTCGGAGCGCCGCCCGAGCGCCCGCAGCCGCGCCGACAGCTCCTCGTAGGCGAAGGGCTTGACGAGATAATCGTCGGCGCCGGCATCCAGCCCGTTCACGCGGTCGTTGACCGTGTCGCGGGCCGTCAGCATGAGGATCGCCAGCTCGCGCCCGTCCTTGCGGAGGCGCCGGGCCACGTCCAGGCCGGAGATGTCCGGCAGCCCGATGTCGAGGATGACCGTCTCGATGCCCGCCGTGGCCTCCGCCAGCTCGAGCGCCGTCCGGCCATCGGGCGCGACCTCCACCACGTGGCGGTCGTCCTCGAGGAGCCGGCGCAGGACGCGCTGGAGCCGCGGGTCGTCTTCGACGAGCAGGACGTGCATGCGGCGCGCTTCGCTTCCCGGACCGCGCCTACGGAACGACCGTGACGTCGTTCGCGGTGAGGTCGCCGGCGGTGGCGCCGCCGCCCGTACCGGCCGTGGCCTGCGGGCCGCCGGTCCCGCGGCGGACATTGAGCCGCACCTGGACCGTTGCCCCGGTCACGACGTCGCTCGCGGTCGCATCGGACTGGGCATGGTAGGTCGTGTCCCCGCTGAGGGCGACCTGGATCGTCTGGCCATCGGCCGTCTTGAGCGTGAGCGTCGTGTCGGACACGGATTCCACGGTCCCTTCGATCGTCGGGCCGCCGCCGTTGCCGAAGATCGCGCCGCCCTGGCCATTGGTGCCGAAGCCGCCCTGGCCGTTGCCGCGGCCCTGGCCGTTGAAGACGCCGCCGTTCGGGAAGGTGCCGCCCGTGAGCCCCTGCGCGGCGGGCGCCGTCATGCGGCCGGCGGCGAACGCCACGCCCGCGATCGCGAGGACGAGCGCGCCGCCGAGGAGCACGTTCAACGCGCGGTTGCTGACGCCGCGCCTGGACGTGACCGGGCCCGACGTGACCGTGCCGGACGTGACCGGGCCGGGCGCCACCGGGATCGCGGGCTCGGACGCCGTCGCCGGCTCGAGCGGATTTTGAACGTTCTGCGACACAGGTCGGGTCTCCTTATTCGAAGCGAAGGGCGACGACGGGGTCGAGCCGGGCCGCCTGGCGCGCCGGCCATACGCCGAAGACGATGCCGACCGCCAGGCTGAAGACCGTGGCGATCGCGATCGTTCCGGGATCGAGGATGAAGCCCCAGCCCGCCAGGCGGCCGATGCCGGCCGAGATGAGCAGGCCGACGATGACGCCGAAGAAGCCGCCGATGACCGACAGCGTCAGCGCCTCGATGAGGAACTGGCTCTGGATGTCGCGGCGGCGTGCGCCGAGCGCCATCCGGATGCCGATCTCGCGGGTCCGCTCGCGGACCGAGACCAGCATGATGTTCATGATCCCGATGCCGCCCACGAGGAGCGCGATCGAGGCGATGCCACCCAGCAGCAGCGTCAGCGTGCCGGTGATCGTCGAGGCCGCCTGGAGCAGCTGCGTCTGGTCGAAGATCGAGAAGTCGTCGTCGTCGGACGCCCCGATCCCGTGGCGGACTCGCAGCAGCTCCGAGATCTCGTTGCGCGCGACGGTCATGTCGAAGCCGTCGGCGACGCTGACGCCCACGGTCCGGACGCCGTTGCCGCCGACGAAGTACTTCTGCACGGCGCCGAGCGGCACGAGGACCTGGTCGTCCGGGTTCGAGAAGCCCGCGCCGCCCTTCGGTTGGAGGATGCCGGCGATGACGAACGGGATGCCGCCGATCTTGACCTCCGTGCCGACGGCGTCGGCGCCGAGGCCAAGGTTGCTCGCGGTCGTTGCGCCGAGGACCGCAACCCGGAGCGATCGCTCGACCGCGGCCCCGGTCAGGAACGTGCCCTGCCAGACGTCGTAGGCACGGACCGTCGCATAGGCGGCGGAGGTGCCCACGATCGAGGTGGTCGTCGTGTTCGTGGCGCTCGCGGCAACCGTCGCTGAGGTCAGGATCTCGGGCGCGACGCCCGCCAGCCCGTCGAGGTCCGCGATCGCATCGGCGTCGTCGAGCGTCAGCGTCGAGTCCGAGCCCCCGTTCGTCGGGCTGATCGTCAGCAGGTTGGTGCCGAGACTGTTGAGCTGCTCCGTGATCCGGGCGGTCGTGCCCGTCCCCACGCTGACCAGCCCGACGACGGATGCGACGCCGATCACCACGCCGAGCATCGTCAGCGCCGCGCGAACGCGGCCGCGGCGCAGGCGCGAGAGCGCGAGCCGGACCAGCTCGATGGCGCTCATGCGGCGCGCTCCTCGGAGACGATGGCGCCGTCCAGCAGGTGGATCCGGCGCCGCGCCTCCTCGGCGACCTCGGGGTTGTGGGTGATCAGCACGATCGTGTGGCCCTGGGCGTTGAGGTCCTTGAACAGGTTGAGCACCTCGAGGCCCTGGTGGACCGGCAGGTTGCCGGTCGGCTCGTCCGCGAGGAGGAGCGCCGGCTTCGTCACGAGCGCACGCGCCAGCGCGACCCGCTGCTGCTCGCCGCCGGACAGCTCCGTGGGCTCGTGGGTGAGGCGATGGCCGAGGCCAAGGCGCTCCAGCTCGGCGCCGGCGCGCGCCTCGCGCTCCCGGCGCCCGACGCCCTGGTACAGCAGCGGCGTCGCGACGTTGTCGATCGCGCTCGTGCCCGGCAGCAGGTTGTAGCTCTGGAAGACGAACCCGATCGTCCGGTTACGGATGCGCGCGAGTGCCCCGTCGTCAAGCGCGCCCACGTCCTTGCCGTCGAGCTCGTACGTGCCGCGGGACGGCCGGTCCAGGCAGCCGATGATGCTCATCATCGTGGTCTTGCCGGACCCGGACGGCCCGACGATCGCGACCAGCTCACCCGGCTCGATCGCCAGCGAGACGTCGCGCAGCGCGTCGACCTGGACGTGGCCCATGTCGTACGTCCGGCCGACATGGTCGAGGCGCAGGAGGCTCACGGCCGCGTCCCGCGGATCACGGTGCCGCCCCCGCCGCCGTTGAGCCCGCCGCCACCGAAGCCGTTCGTGACGGTGTTCTGGGTGCTGCTGGTGCCGGTCACGACCAGGTCGCCTGCCTGCAGGCCGGACTTGATCTCGGCGAGCGAGCTCGTGACGAGGCCGACCTCGACGTTGCGCGTCGAGACGGTGCCGTCCGCCGCGACGACGCGGACGGTGTAGCTGCCGGCGTTGCCCGCCAAGGCCCGCGACGGGATGGCCAGGACGTTCGTGGCACTTGCCGCGGTGATCGTGATGTCGGCCGACATCCCGGGCCGCAGGGTTGCCGGCGGGGCGTCGAGCGCGACCTGCACGGCGTACGAGACGACGCCGCCGTTGCCGGAGCCGCTACCGACGGGATCGATCGTCGCGACCGTGCCCCGCAGCGACGCATCGAGGGCCGAGACGTCGACGGTCGCCGTCTGCCCGACCTCGATCGAGGCGATGTCGCTCTCGACGACGCTCGTGGTCACGACGAGCTCCGAGGACAGGAGGGTGATCGCGGCGCCGGTGGGCGCGTCGGCGCCGGCCGTGATCGCGATCGCGGTCACGATCCCCGCGGCCGGGGCGGTGAGCGTCGCGTGGTCGCGCAGCGCCTCGAGGTCGGCGAGGCTCGCCTTGGCGTGAGCGTCCGTGGTCTGGGCGTTGTACAGCGCCTGCTGGGTCTGCCGCCGCTGCTGGGTCGTGGAGGCATCGTCGCGGTCCGCCTGGGCCTGCTTGAGCTGCAGCGCGGCGGACTTCGCGTCGCGCGTGGCGTCTGCGATCTTTGCCTCGAGGTCCGTCGTGTCCGCGGTGGCAAGGGTCTGGCCCTTCGTGACGACGTCACCGACCTTGACGGTCAGCGTCGCCACCGGCCACGTGACGGAGGCGGCCGTCGCGTCGCCACCTTGCGACCCGTCCTCGGCCGAATCGCCATCCACGATGACCGGCGCCTGCCCGAATGCCAGGAACGACTTCGCAACCGCTTCGACCGTGCCGGTCGCGGCGATCTCGTCGGTGACGTCCTGGACGGCCGCGGCGGTGGTCAGGAGGGTCGTCGCGTTGCTCGCCGTCGGCGTGAACGCGCCCATCGACGCGAACACGGCCCCGCCGGCCACGACGAGCAGCACGACGATGGCAACCACCTTGAGACGCATGGATCCCTCCTCGGAGTGGGCACGGCTGGTGAGCCGGCTGCTGGGGACCGGCCGGCGAGCGCGTGGGCACCGGTCGATCGAGTGGCGGATCGGGTGGGTCAGGCGGTGGCGCTCGCGTGCGCCAGGTCGAGCAGGTCGCTCGCGGCCGAGATCGGGATCGCGAACCCGAGGCCCTGGGCACTCGTTGCCATCGCGGTGTTGATGCCGATCACGGTACCGGCCGCGTCGAGCAGGGGCCCGCCGCTGTTGCCGGGGTTGATCGCGGCGTCGGTCTGGATGAGCCCGCTGAGGGTCGTCTGGCGGTGGGTGAGCTCGTCGCTGACCGTGATCTCACGATCGAGGCCGGACACGATGCCCTTCGTCACGGTCTCGGTATACGTCCCGAGCGGGCTGCCGATCGCGATCGCCGTCTCGCCGACGTCGATCGTCGCGCTGCTGCTGATGGTCGCCGCGGGGAGGCCCGTGGCGTCGACCTTGACCAGCGCGAGGTCCGTCGTGTCGGAGATCTTCACGATCGTCGCGGGGTACTCGGTGCCATCGGAAAGGGAGACGGTGAGCTTGTCGCTCTCGGCGACGACGTGGCGGTTGGTGAGGATGTACCCGTCGGCGGTGAGGATCACGCCGGACCCGACGCCGGTGACGGGGACCGCGAATGGACCGTTGCTCGCCGTCCCGTTCGCCGTGATGGTCACCACGGACAGGCGCGCCTTCGCGACGACCGCGGTGATGTCCTCGGGCTGCTCGATGGTGGTGACGGTCCGCCCGTTCGGCGGCTGGCTGCCCGTGGCGGGCGCCGATCCGATCGCGCCGGTGAGGATGGCGACGGTGCCGGTCGAGGCGAGGACGGCGCTCAGGAGGCTGGCGAGGATCAGGGATCCCAGCCCGCGCCCACGATGCGAACGCGGCGCGATCGACGGCGGCGTCATCGACGGCGGGGTCATCGACGGCGGGGTCGTCGGGGTCGGCGTGGCCTCGGGGGCGAGACCGGCGAGGGCCCGGCCGTCCGGATCGGACGGCCGGGTGGCCTGGTCGGTCACCGAGTCCGCGAGGCGGGGAGGAAGTGCCGTCTCGGGATCGGTGGAGGGGAGGTCCTGGGGAGTTGGTGCGTCCATGGCACCTATCCAACCGCGCGCCGCTGAGATGATCCTGAGAATCAGGCGCCCGACGCGCGGCCATGCGAGCCGTCATGCTTCCGCCTCGTGAAGGGCAGGACCGAGGTCGTGGCGGTGATCGCCGGCATCGCGCTGGGCCTCGCGATCGTCCTCGTCTTCCTTCAGCTCCGGAGCGCCGGCCCTTCGCCCTCGGCGGCCGTCGCCAGCCCGAGCCCGGCCGCGGCGAGCGCGACCACCACGCCGACCGGTCCCCTCCCTGGTACCGCGTCACCATCGGCAGCACCGACGGCGAGCGGGATCCCCTCGGTGACGCTCGTCGGCGCGGGCGACATCGCGTCGTGCGGGTCGGACGGCGATTCGGTCACGGCAAAGCTGCTGGAGGGCATCGAGGGCACGGTCTTCACGCTCGGCGACAACGCCTACGACAACGGCACGGCCCGTGAGTTCCGCGATTGCTACGGCCCGACGTGGGGCCGCGATTCCATCAAGTCGCGAACGCGGCCCGTGCCCGGCAACCACGAGTACCGCAGCTCGAACGCGAGCCCCTACTTCGACTACTTCGGCGCTGCGGCCGGGGATCGCGAGAAGGGCTACTACGCCTATGACCTCGGCGCGTGGCGGATCTACGTCCTGAACACGAACACGGGCACCTGCAGCGCCGTGGCGTGCGACGCGGGCTCCGCGCAGGAGCGCTGGCTCCAGGCGGACCTCCAGGCCAACCCGCACCGCTGCGTGCTCGCCATGTGGCATCACCCCCGGTTCAGCTCCGGCCGGCACGGCGACAACCCCGTGTCACGGGCGCTCTGGAACGACCTCTACGACGCGCACGCCGAGCTCATCCTCAACGGCCACGACCACACGTACGAGCGCTTCGCACCGATGGATCCGTCGGGTGCCCTGGATGAACCCCGGGGCATCGTCGAGATGGTCGTCGGGACGGGCGGCAGGGACCACTACGAGTTCGCTCGCGTGAAGCCCAACAGCCTCGTCCGGAACGCGTCGGCGTGGGGCGTGCTGGAGCTCACCCTGTCGCCGGGTTCGTGGTCGTTCCAGTTCGTGCCGGAACCCGGCAAGACCTTCTCCGACAGCGGCACCGGGACCTGCCACTGAGGCTTCGGAGCCGGTCCGGAGCGGAGGCTGCGCGCGACCGGTATTCCTGACGAGTTGACCTGCCGCCCCGCTACCCTGAGCCTCCCACCACCAACCCGAGCGCAGGCGAAGGAGCCCACCGAGCATGCTTGGCTTCGCGAAACGCACCACGGCCGGCGCCGCGGTCGTCGCGGTCATCGCGATGATCCCCGTCGTAGTGTTCGCCTCGAGCGGGAACCAGGGCCGGCCCAGCAAGACCCACCCGCCGAAGAAGACGCCCGCCCCGACCGTCATCATCACGCCGCGCCCCACGCCCACGGCGGGCCCGACGGCCACGCTGATCACGCCAACGCCGCCTCCGCCCACGCCGACACTCCCCGCACCGACACTCCCCGCGCCCACCCCGCCACCGACGGCGATCCCGCCGGTGGTCCTCGTCGGGGCCGGTGACATCGCGTCGTGCTCCTCGAGTGGCGACGAAGCCACGGCGAGCCTGCTCAACGCCATCGCCGGCACGGTCTTCACGCTCGGCGACAACGTCTATGACAACGGCACCGCGACGGAGTTCGCGAGCTGCTACGGCCCGAGCTGGGGTCAGTCGGGGATCAAGTCGCGCACTCGACCCACGCCCGGCAACCACGACTACAACACGACCAACGCCGCTGCCTACTTCGCGTTCTTCGGCTCCGCGGCCGGTGATCCCGCCAAGGGCTACTACGCGTACGACCTCGGCGCGTGGCGGATCTACGTCCTCAACACGAACACGGGCACCTGCAGCGCGGTCGCGTGCGCCGCCGGCTCGGCGCAGGAGCAGTGGCTCAAGGCGGACCTGGCGGCGAACCCCCGTCAGTGCGTCGCGGCGATGTGGCACCACCCGCGCTTCTCATCCGGCCAGCACGGCAACAACACCGTGTCCCAGGCCCTGTGGCAGGACCTGTACGACGCCCATGCGGACCTGATCCTCAACGGCCACGACCACGACTACGAGCGGTTCGCCGCCCAGGATCCGGCCGGCAACCTCGATGCCGCGAACGGGATCGTCGAAATGGTCGTCGGAACGGGCGGCAAGAACCATTACGCGTTCGCCACGATCAAGGCCAACAGCCTCGTGCGCGACACCACCGCGTCGGGCGTCATGAAGCTCACGCTGTCGTCGACGGGCTGGAGCTTCCAGTTCGTCCCGGAGGCCGGCAAGAGCTTCACCGACAGCGGCACCGGGACCTGCCACTGAGTCGCGGCCCCGGTGGTCACCGGACGCCGGACCGATCGAGGGCCGCAAGGGCTCGATCTCGGGACACGTTCCACGAGAGCGGCCCGGCCCCGCGCACCGCTGCCTCGAGCTCGATCCGCCGCAGCTGGAGCAGGTAGACGAGGCTGGCGCGATCCTCCGGCGGCAGCGATGGCAGCACGGAGACCAGCGCCGGGATGGCGTCGTCGCCGAGGCTCGTGCCGTAGTCGAGGTCGATGCCGGCGTGGCCGCCCGGCGCCACCCGGCTCGGATCCAGCACGCGGGTAACGTTCTCCTGCATGACGAACGCCTGTGGCCCGATCGCGGACACGGCCAGCGTCACCCCGACCGCGCTCATCGCGAGGGCGTGGGGCAGCCATCGCATCCGCGCCGCGGCGAGCAGAACGATCGCGGCCATCACGGCGAGCCCCAGCCACGCGATCGACGCCGCGACGAAGAAGCGCAGCTCCGTCCAGCCGTAGGCGCCCTGGTAGAGCGCCAGGCGGATGGCCGCCGACACCAGGATCAGCCCGGTGAGCCCGAGCAGGACCAGGGCGGCGACCAGGAACCCTCGCGTCCGGCCGACGACGTGGTGCGCGCCCATGACGAGCAGGC
Source organism: Candidatus Limnocylindrales bacterium (assembly GCA_035692745.1). Taxonomy (GTDB): domain Bacteria; phylum Chloroflexota; class Limnocylindria; order Limnocylindrales; family CSP1-4; genus UBA5189. Next base: position 10,628 of record DASSHR010000216.1, read on the forward strand.
CGGCCAGCGCCACGACGCCGACGAGCTGGAAGTAGCCCTGTCGGGCATAGTCGCTGTACGTCATCCCGATGGCGGCCAACGTGTCGGTGCTACCGAACAGGAACACGACCTGGACGGCCGCGAATGCCGCAAAGAGCAGATCGACGGCGATCAGCACCACGATCGCCTCGGTCGCGCCGGACCGAGGTCCGGTCGTGGGGGCCGGCAGCGGCTCGGATGCGGCAACGGCCGGCGTCCCGAAGGTCGCAATGGGAAAGCCGGCCGACCCGACGATGCCCGCGGCCACGGCCAGCGGACCGCACAGGATCGCGGCGGCGAGCAGCGTGAAGCCGGTCCTCCCCGCGGCATCGTCGAGATCGAGCGAGACCCGGAACGCGGCATCGATGACGTGCCCGAAGACCGCGTCGGCCGATCCGAGGAGGAAGGCGAAGGCGGCGACGATCGGCACGGCGATCACGAGTCCGCGGACGAAGGGCGCAACCTGCCCGAGGCGCGCGACCGAAGCGGCCGCGACCCCGTCGCCCGCGATCCGCCGGACCAGCCACACCGGCGCTGCGAGCATGGCCAGTCCGGCCGCGACGCCCAGGGTCGTGACAGCCGCCGCGGATCGACGAGTGACGGCCACACCGCTGAGCGCGGCGCTCCATCCAGCAACTGCCGCGACGACCAGCACGAGGTCGAGGACCACGACGGTGGGATCCGTCCGCAGGCCCGGGCCGAGCGACGCCGCGACCGCGGTCACCGGCAGCCACCAATCGAGCGCATCGATCGGACGGCCACCGCCGCCGGACGGCGCGAGCGCGGCCAGACCGGCGAGCACGGCGATGGCGAACAGGGGCACGCCGACGCCGAGCGGCTGCCGATCGAAGAGCAGCTCAGCGACGATGCCCGCGAGGGCCGCGATGCCCAGCACGCGGTGGGCGATTCGATGTTCCACGATGACCTCCAGCGGGCAGGCCGGCCACCCCGGGACGTGGCACCTCGTTCGATGGGAGACTTGCCGACGTCCCGGTCACGCGGGGTGTTGCGCCCCGGGGCGGGCCTGTGAAGGAAACGAAACGTGCACCTCGACGAGGACGAGGCACGGCGTCGGGCGGCCGCGGCCGACCACGGCGTGCTGGCCACGATCAACCGAACCGGGGCGCCTGACCTCGTGCCGGTGTGCTTCGCGATCGTCGGTGACGCGCTGGCGATCCCGGTCGACTCGGTGAAGCCGAAGCGTTCGACGGCGCTGGGGCGGATCCGGAATCTCGAGCGCGACCCGCGCGCTACGCTGCTCCTGGAGCGCTGGGACCCGGCCGACTGGTCGCGGCTGTGGTGGGTGCGTGCGTCGCTGGTGCGCGCGGACGTGGCCGCCGATGTGGCGGGGCAGCTGGTGGCGGCGCTTCGGGAACGCTATCCGCAATACGCGCAGGTCGAGTTCGACGCCGTGATCACCTTCCGGATCGAGCAGATCGGCGGCTGGGAGGCGGCGACGTCCTAGCGGCGCGCCCATCCGCCGCCGCGGCGGCCGCGCCGCGGCGCGCCGCGTCCGGGCGTCAGGCCTCGCCGCGCTCGACGTGCACTGCGTGCCAGCACAGGAGCGCGAGCAGGCTCCGGTGCGGCCGGAACGGCTCGCCGGCCGCATTCAGCGCCTTCGGCTTGATGAGCTCCGAGTCCTCGTGGATGAGCCGCCAGCCGTGGCGCACCCCGAGGTCGTCGACCGGCCACACGTCCGGTCGCTCCAGCTCGAAGAGCAGGAACATCTCGGCGGTCCAGCGCCCGATGCCGCGGACGGTCACGAGCCGCTCGA
>DASSHR010000217.1:0-1169 GCA_035692745.1 Candidatus Limnocylindrales bacterium
AAGTTCGATATCTATACATTTGAAGCTTCCTTATGAATATTTCTGTAAATTACGAAAACTAAGAAGTCCTTAAGGAATCAATGTATCTATACCAACATAACTATACATGAATGATCCTACAAGCTTCCTTATGCATTGAAGTTTCGTTAACAAGAATTTCCAACTTTGAAGTTGTTAAGGGAAACATGAAATTTTGAAATTTCCTGAAAGAAGGCATAATGTTACAACAATGTTATAATAGATAATGTGCTCCCAAATTTGAACAAGTTACCGCAAGAAAAGTCTTTGTTCTTGAGAAATGCTTACAGTAAAGTTTGGTATTAAACAACCAATCCTATTACTCCACGTCTCTGAGAAAGTGCAATATGGAATTTTTGTAAGTCATGGACGTATGAATGAGTAACTAAGTAGTAGTCTAAGCTCTAAATAAATTTCCTGCGACTTTAATACCAAGTCCTTCCCATATTTTGGAAATCCAAGTAACTTAATTCTTTTTGAAATTTGCTAAGGAATAATGCAAGTTTGCAAAATTTGAACTAAGTTAGCTAGTAAGCATCAATGTTGATCTTCAAAAATAAATATGGTGCATCAATAACATATGTCTTCTCCAAGTATGAACATTTGGACACAAGTGAGAATAATTCCAGTTATGATTTGGTAATCTAACTTAAATTTGGAAATATGTTTATTTTTCAAGAATGGACCTTAAAGGAACAACTTGCCCTAATGACACCCAAATGTGATTTTATATCCAAGTTTGAAAAAAAAGGGTGATTTTGTATATACACTTCGCTCTGCTCTACTCGTGCCACTATATTTCCATTTCGCCGGTTCCCGGGCCGGCTTACTCATGCCTATTATATGATATGTATATATATATATATTTTTCGATGGTGGTTGGATACGGCGGGGTCGGTTTCGCCCAAGGGCCGGCTTCGCTTAGACGGAGTATGCTGTGATTGGGCCTTTGCTCTGCTCTGTTTATGATGTAGGATCTGTGACTACCGGGACGCCGGCTCACCATCCTACCCTCTGATTATGTGTTGGAGATGTCGGGATTTGAAATTCTGGAGTATGCTGTGGTATGGCGCGTGATTGGAGGTCGCCATCGTTCCGGTCCGTTGCTATTTGTTTGACATATTAAAGTCTTTGCAAGTATCTTCTTTGGC
>DASSHR010000218.1:0-4113 GCA_035692745.1 Candidatus Limnocylindrales bacterium
GCAGCCGCGACCCACGGGGATTCGAGGGCTCGGCGCGGCGCGTCGGGTTGTCGACGAGTGGGAGGGGTCATGGTCGCAGTCTGACGGACGAGCGCCGGTTCGCGCGACGGTGCCCTCAGGCGGGCGTCGCCAGCGTGTCGATCGGCGTCGGCGTCTGGAGCGTGAACTCACCCGTCAAGGCGAGACCTTCCGCGGCGTTCGCCACGCGACCACCGCCGGATCGCTTCGCGACGAAGAGCGCGCGGTCCGCGGCAAGGAGGACCTCTTCGGCTCGCGCCCCATCGAGCGGGAACGAGGCGGTTCCGGCGGACGCCTCGAGGTGCCGCGCTCGCCCGCGCCACGAGGAACCCGTGCCGACGACGCTCTTCACCGCGGCGCGAACGCGCTCCGCGATCGGGCCGACCTGATCGTGGTCCGTGCGCGGCAGCAGGACGGCGAACTCGTCGCCGCCGTACCGGAACACTCGATCACTCTCGCGGCTCGCCGCGACGATCGCATCCGCGACCTGCCGGAGCAGCAGGTCGCCCGCCTGGTGGCCCATGCCGTCGTTGACCGGCTTGAACCGATCGAGGTCGAGCATGACGAGGCTGAACGGTTCGGCCGCCTCGACGAGTGCCGCGAGCTGCTGGGCAAAGGTGCCGTGGTTGAGCAGGCCCGTGAGGACGTCCGTCTGCGCGCGCTGGCGCACAGCGAGGTGGACCTCGGCGTTCTGGAGGGCGATCGATGCCTGGGCGGCGAAGAGCTGCGCCAGCTCGAACTCGTCGTCGGTGAAGACGCGGCCCTGGCCCACGCGCTCCAGCGTCAGCACGCCGATCGCGCCATCGCGCCCGCGCAACGGCGCGCACACGAGGCTGCCGTGGACCGGTCCCGTCGGTGGCTGGGAGATCCGCGGATCGGTGAACTCATCCGTGACGAGCGCGGGCTCGTTGTGCTCGAGGACCCACGTCGCGAGTCCGGTCTCGCCCTCGGCCCATTCCTGGCTGTAGTACTCGGCATCCACGCCGCGAGCGATGACCGGCGAGAGCCGCCCGTGCGCGCGGTGGACGAGCTCGATCGCCACGTTGTCCGAGCCGATGAGCTGGCCGAGTCGATCCGCGATGGTGCCCAGGAGCTCCGGCGGATCGAGCGTGGTCAGGATCGACTCCGTGATCTCGAGGAGCTCGCGCTGGCCGCGCACCTTCTGCTCGAGCGCGGCCGACTGCTCGCGCAGCCGCTCCGTCGCGTCGGCGTTCGCCATGGCCTGGGCGGCGAAGCTGGCGTAGATCTCGAGCAGGCGCAGGTCGTCGTCGCGGAACTGGCGGAGGCCCAGCTTCGAGAGCACGAGGACGCCGAGCACCTCGTCCTCGAACAGCATCGGCGCGAGGAGCATCGATTCGTCGAGGTCGTCCTCGGTCCCGTCGATCGTCTTCGCACGCGGCTCATTCGCCGCGTCATCGAGGCGGACTGCCTGCCGGTGCTCGGCAACCCAGCCGGTGATCCCCTGGCCGAACTTCAGCTTCAGGGTCTCGATGGTCTCGTCCTGGTATTCGCCCACCCGGCCTTGCATCGCCACCGGCAGGAGCTCGTCGCCGTGCAGGCGGTAGACGCGCACGTTGTGATAGTCGATGAGCTCTCGAAGCTCGGTCGCGATCGCGTTGCCGATGTCGGTGACGCTCGTCAGGCGGCTCAGCCGGACGCCGAGGGCCTGGATGGACTGGAGCTGCGCCGCCCACGTCGCGAGCTGGGCGTAGTTGGCGGCCGCCTTGATCGCAACGGTTGCCTGGGTGGCGAGGGCGGCCATCGTGTCGAGCTCGTCGTCCGACCACGGGTGCGCCTGGTCGTGGTAGACGCCCAGGATGCCGAGCGCATCGGGCTTGTCGCCATCGAAGAGCGGCGCGATGGCGACCGTGTCGAAGCCTTCCTGGACCACGGCGGCCCGCAGGCCGCCCACGCGTGGATCGTCCGCGTAATGCACGGCGAACATCGGGCGGCGCGCCGCGATCGCGACGGCGCCGAGCGTCAGGCCCTCGACGGACGAGACGGCCTTGACCCAGGGCTGCGACAGCCCTCGGGATGCGGCCATGCGCCGCTGGCCGTCCTCTTCGAACAGGAACGCGGCGACCCGATCGGCGCCGAACAGCACCGTCGCGTGGTCCACGACGCGCTCCAGGATCTCGTCGAGGTCGAGCCGGCTGCCGATGTCGCTCGTGACGCGCCGAAGGGCGTCGGCCCGCTGGAGCTTGTGGGCGACGACCGCCGCGGATGACGCCGCACGCACGACGTTGCCGACCGCGGTCGCGGCAACCTGGATCAGGGCACGTTCCGTGTCGCCGAGCGCGCCGGTGTCCGCGCGCACGATGAGCAGCACGCCCCACGAGCCGCTCTCGCCGGGGATGGCGATCGCGATCTCGCGCCCCGGCAGATTCGTGACCGACAAGTGGGTGGTCGTATCCGCCTCGATGACGGCGGCCGGCGCGGCCAGCGCCGCACGCAGGACGCCGTACGAGCTCGGGCGCTGGACGAGCGCATGGGTCGCGGCGCCGGCCGAGGCGGCGGGCAGGAGGCGCGAATCCTCGAGGCGCCACGCGGACACCTGGGAGGCACCGAGTGCAAGATGGATCGCCTGGACTGCCGCGCTCAGGGGCGCGCCCGGGTTGGCAAGGGCATCGCGGATGGCGGAGCCGCTCAGGGCCGACAGCTCGCCGACCAGCTCGAGCATCGCCTCGTGCTCCTCGAGCGGCACGGACCGGTCGGCGGGCCGCGGTCGCTGGCGGGCTGACTCGACGGCGCGGGCATCGTCGGCCAGCGGCGAGGGGCGGCCGGACGCGTCGAGGCCGGCGAGGAAGCGCTGCAGGTCGCCCAGGCGGTAGCGACGGTCGCCGCGGGGATTGATCCGGTAATAGCGAAGCCGTCCGGCGTCGCTCCAGGCGCGGACCGTATTCGCGTGTACCCCGAGCACCTCGGCCGCACGCGTGACGCTGAGCGTCGCGTCGAGCGGTCGCGGATGGTGCAGATCCAACGTTGCCAAACCCCGAGCCCCCGCAAGATTCGTGAGGTTACGAAGTGAGCCTAGGTACCCCACATTTCTTGCCAATGGGCCGAAAGTACCGGGTAGGTGCGTCGCGTCAGCGCGCGGGCTTCGGAGGCTCCCGACGAACTGGAGGATCCGCGCGTCCGCCGGTGAGCCGAATCCAGGCAAGGCTGCCGGCAATGCTCAGGACCGCCACGGCGAAGACGACGAGGATCGCGAACAGTGGATCGCCCACGAGGCCGGGCCCGCCACCGCTGGTTCGCGTGTCGGAGCCCGGACGCAGCGTCGGCTCCGGGCTCGCGGCCAGCGCGGCGGCCGCACCTCCCCCGACCACCGCATCCAGGAGCCACCACGCGACCGCAAGGGCGAAGCACACGCCGGCAACGCCGAGCGCGATGACTGCCACGCGGGACCGACCTGTTGCCCCGCCCGTGAGCACCCGCATGGCCTCGCCGTCCTCGAGGATCGACACGATCAGCGGCCGCCCCAGCCCCGGCGCGATCACGGGCTGGCCATCCGTGCCTCGCTGGGGAACGCCGAGCACGGCGGCGTGGTCGACGGTCGACACGTAGCCGACCTCCATCCGCGCCTCGGCGCCCGGATCGATGCCGGCGGCAGTCATGGCTTCGACGTCCGCCGCGTGGCCGACGCGCTGCCGTGCAACCGTGACGAGACCATCGCCGATCTGCGACCCGTCGACTGCGATCTCGTCGAGCTCCTCGCGAACGACGAACGGCACGACCTCGAGGTCCGCCCTGAAGTGACGCCAGCGGCCACCTGCAGCCGGGCGCCAGTCGTACGCGGTTCGCCGGAGGACGAGCGGCCGATGGTCGGCGTCCTCCCAGTCCTCCTCGCTGTCGACGCGCCCATCGATGCGGACGTACCTCGCCGCGCCGGACTCCGCGAGCGCGCGCGCTTCGGCGATGGAAACCCTTGGCGCCGCCGCCAGGAGCCGGCCGATCCGGTAGCGCGAGCCGAAGCTGCGCAGGATCAGCGACGCCGTGATGAGGGCGACGAAGCCTACGGTCGTGAGGAGCAGGGGACCCACGCCCGGGATCATAGGTGGGCGGGGAATCAAAAGGCCCGGAGGAACCTACCCAACA
>DASSHR010000219.1:0-3848 GCA_035692745.1 Candidatus Limnocylindrales bacterium
ATCGACTTCGCCGCGGCCGGCTCGACGAAGTTCGTGAACGAGGCGACGGCAACGGGCAAGTGGCTCGCGAAGCACGGCTGGGAATTCGGCTGGCTGATGAGCTATCCGAAGGGCAAGACGGACGTCACCTGCTACCGCTACGAGCCGTGGCACTACCGCTACCTCGGGCGCGACCTGGCGAAGAAGATCCACGACTCCGGCCTGACGATCCGCGAGTACCTCTGGGCGAACTTCACGCAGGTCGACCCGGCGTGCGTCGCGCTGCCGCCACCGCCGCTCGTGACGCCCGGCGTGCCGCGCTCGTGCGCCTTCGCGGATGCGAGTCCCTCTGCGCCGCCGGTGAGCCCGCCCGCGCCGCCTTCGGCCGGCACGTCACCCGCCGCTCCGATGGCCACCGCCGTCTCCGAGGCGACGCCGAACCCCACCGCCCCGCCGGACGCGGCACCGGCCGGCGCCTCCGCCGCAATCGGCATCGTCGCGCTGATGGTCGTGGCGCTCGTCGTCATCGGTGGGTTCCTCGTCCTGCAACGGCGGGGGCCCAGGCGCTAGCCGAGCAGCGTCGACTGACGCCTCGCCCGTACCATGGGCCGGCCGTGCCGCTCGCCGCCGTCCTGCCCTTCTTCTCGACCCTGCTTGGCGGGATCGCGGCGCTGCGCCTGCGCCACCGGCTGCACGCGATCATGGCGCTCGCCGCCGGGCTGGTCGTCGCGACCGCGGTCGCGGATCTCCTGCCGGAGGCGTTCGAGCTTGCCGGCCCGGATGGGTCGTTCGCGGTCGGGGTCGCGGTGGTCGTCGGGTTCATCGCGTTCAGCCTCGTCGAGGCGTTCCTGCACCAGACGAGCTTCGAGCACGAGCGCGAGGGCGACCATGAGCACGAGCATGGGCCTGACACGCACGAGGAGACGGAGGCGCGCGCCGACGCACAGGCGCGCGCGGAGAGCGGCCACGGCACCGACATCCGGCCAGCCGCAGCGCGACGCGGGCTGCTGGGCCTGCTGCCACCGGTCAGCCTGATCATCCACAGCACCCTCGACGGCCTCGCGATCGGCCTGGCGTTCCAGGCCGGCGGCGAGCTGGGCCTGATCGTGCTCCTGGCCGTCCTTGCGCACGACTTCGCCGATGGCATGAACGTCATCACCCTCGCCCTGCACGCGGCGCGCGGCCAGCGACTCGCGGTCGGGCTGCTCATCCTCGACGCCCTCGCGCCGCCGTTCGGTGCCGCGCTCAGCACCGTCGTGTCGATCTCCGACGGATCGCTCGGCATCCTGCTGGCGACCTTTGCCGGCGTGTTCCTCGCGATCGGGGCGGGCCACCTCCTGCCAGAGTCCCAGCACCACGATCCGCGCCACGGCCCGGCGATGGTCCTGCTCGCTGCCCTGGGTGCGACGATCGTGCTCATCGTTCGCGCGCTCGGCGCCGGCTGATCCGCCCCGATTCCCGGAGGACGCATGCGCACCGACGAGCGCCCGGCACTCGGCCCGATCATGCAGCTCCTCGTCCCCGTCGCGGACGTGGACAGGGCAGCGGCGTTCTACGAGGACGTGCTCGGCCTGCCGCTGCTGTTCCGGTATCCGGGCAACGCCTTCTTCGATGCCCACGGCATCCGGATCTACCTCGCGACGCCCACGGAGCCCGGGTACGCCGGGCCGGCCACGATCTACTTCCGGGTCGCCGACGTGACCGCGACGTTCGACGCGTTCGTGGCTCGTGGCGCCGGGGTCCGCGAGGCACCCGGGATCGCCCACCGCGACGCGTCGTACGACCTGTGGCTCGCCTTCGTGACCGATCTCGACGGCAACAACATCGGGCTCATGCGCGAGGCACCGAAGGGCGTCGAGCGGGGCTGAGCCGCGCCAGCGGCGCGAAGCCGGGGCTGCCGGCGGGCGGCGAGCGGCGCGAAGGCCCGCGGCGCCGAGCCGCGGCGCGACCTAGGCCGAGGCGCCGGAGCGGCTTCGGGTCTTCCCGCTCGACGACTGCGTGCTCATCTCCTCTTTCGCCTCGGCATCGGGCTCGGAGACAGCCGCCGGATCGATCGGGACCGGCGTGTCGCGGTCCTGCAGGCGCTCGAGCACGACCGTGATCCCGGCGACGATCGGGACGGCGACGATCGCGCCGAGGATGCCGCCCGCGGTGCCGCCCACGAGCAGGCTGAGCAGGACGAGGAAGGGCGACAGGCCGACGCTGTTGCGCATCACCATCGGCACGAGGACGTTGCCTTCGATGATCTGCAGGAGCAGGTAGACGCCCAGGGTGATGAGCGCGGTCTCGGTCGAGATCGTGGTCGCGATGAGCACGGCAGGGACCGCGCCGAGCAGCGGGCCGACGATCGGGACGACCTCCATGAGCGCGGCGATCAGCGCCAGGAGCAGCGCCGCCGGCAGCCCGATGAGGCTGTACGCGATGCCCGTCGCGACGCCGATCGTGGCCATCAGCGTGAGCTGGCCGCGGACCCACAGCCCGAGGCGCGATTCGATCTCGTTCCACGCGTCGCGGATGCCACCGCGCCGATGGGCCGGCGCGAACGCGAGCGCGTAGCGCTGCAGCCGGGGCCGCTCGGTGAGCCAGAAGAACACCAGCGCGAGCAGCGTCACGACGGCGGCCGCCGCCTGCCCGACGACCATGGAGACACCGATGATGCTGTCCGGGTCCGGTGGTGGACCCGGCTGGAACGGCGCCTGGACCGCGTCGAGCAGAGAACCGAGGCCCTGCGCCAGCGCCTCCGGTCGCAGGGTGTCGGTCCAGGTGCGCACCTGCTGCAGGAAGCCCGGCAGGCCCGCCAGGGCCGCGGAGAGCTGGACGAGGGCCGCCGGGACGACGAACACGGAGATGACGACGACGACGGCGAGGAACGTCGCGTAGACGACGAGGATCGCGAGCCCCCGCCCGATCGGGACGCGGCCCCGGATAGCCCCGACGACGGGCTCGAGGGCCGCTCCCAGGAGCACGGCGATGAAGACGAGCAGCAGCACGTCCCGCGTGCCGACGGCCAGCGCCGACAGGATCAGGACGAGCCCGATCCCGATCGCGAGACCCACTCCCCGCGCGACCCAGCTGATCGCCTCCGCGCGCATCCAGCCCTCCGAACCGGTCCCGGCGCAGATGCCCATGCCGCGACCCGGGGAAATCATCCAGCCGGCATGCTCCCGGCACGGCTGCCCGGCCACGGAAGCTCTTGCAGTTCCCTCGCGGAACTCAGGGGCCCCGCAGGTCCTGGCCAGTCGCGGGCTTCAGTTCGGGCGGCGCCCGCTCCCTTCGACCTCGGCGAGGCGGCGAGCCAGGAAGCTCCGCTCGACCTCGTTCGTCGTGAGCGCCAGCGCCCGCGCGTACGCCGTCGCGGCCTCTGCGTGCCGCCCGAGGCGCCGGAGCAGGTCTGCGCGGGCCGCGGGGAGGTACGGGTAGTCCGCGAGGCGGCCGTCGGCGGCCAGGACCTCCAGCAGCGCGAGGCCCGCCGCCGGGCCCTCCGCCATCGCGACCGCGACGGCGCGGTTGAGCTCGACCACGGGCGAGGGTTCGATCTCGGCCAGTCGGGCGTACAGCGCCGCGATCTGCGCCCAGTCCGTGTCCGCGGCGCGGGCGGCGCCGTCGTGCAGCGCCGCGATCGCCGCCTGCAGGAGGTACGGACCGGGCCGACCGAGCCGGACCGCCGCATCCAGGACGGCGCGACCCTCGTCGATCTCGACGCGATCCCAGCGCGATCGATCCTGGTCCTCAAGCAGCACGAGCTCGCCGGTCGCCGACGTGCGCGCGTCCCGCCTGGCGTCGTGCAGGAGCAGCAGCGCAAGCAGGGCGTGCGCCTCCGGCTCGTCGGGCATGAGCGCGACGAGAACGCGGGCGAGCCGGATCGCCTC
>DASSHR010000220.1:0-1775 GCA_035692745.1 Candidatus Limnocylindrales bacterium
GCGAGCATCCGCTTCCAGATCTTGTTGGCGCGCTGCGGCGAATCGAGCGCGCCGTCCTCGAGCCACTGCTCGAAGGAGTTGTTGTCGGCCGTCTCGGAGCGATAGAACGCGGTCTCGAAGTTGGCGAGGGTGTGCGAGTTGCCGAGGAAGTGCATTCCCGGGCCGTTCTCGCGGATCGCATCGAGCGCCTGGCCGTTCTGCGACAGGTCCACGCCCTTGACGAACACGCCGGCCATGCCGCATTGGTCGAGGTCGAGGATGAACTTCTCGTACCCGATCGCGAGGCCGCCCTCGAGCCAGCCCGCGGCGTGGAGCACGAAGTTGGTGCCGGCGAGGATCGTCGGGATGAAGGTCGCCGCCGACTCATAGGCCGCCTGCGCATCCGCGACCTTCGAGGCGCACAGGTTGCCGCCGCTGCGGAACGGCACGCCGAGCCGTCGCGCCAGCGCGGCCATCACGTACAGGACGAGTGCCGGCTCCGGCGTGCCGAAGGTCGGCGCACCGGACTGCATCGAGATCGATGACGCGAACGAGCCCAGGATCACAGGCGCGCCGGGTCGGACGAGCTGGACGAACGCCATGCCCGCGAGCGCCTCGGCGAGGGTCTGCGCCGCGGTGCCCGCGACCGTCACCGGCGACATCGCGCCGGCAAGGATGAATGGCGTGATCAGCGTCGCCTGGTTCGCCTGCGCGTAGACGCGCGCGACGCCGAGCATCGTCGCGTCCCACACGAGCGGCGAGTTCGCGTTGATGAGGCTGAGGCAGACCGTGTGGTCGTCGAGGTAATCGGGACCGCGGTCGGAGAACGCGATCCGGGCGAGCTCGACGGTGTCGCGCGCCCGGTCCGGGTGGGTGACCGAGCCCATGAACGGCTTGTCGCTGTACCGGATGTGCGAATAGACCATGTCGAGGTGGCGCTTGTTGACCGGAATGTCGACCGGCTCGCAGACCGTCCCGCCCGAGTGGTGCAGGTGCGGTGTCATGTACGCGAGCTTCACGAAGTTCCGGAAGTCCTCGAGGGTTCCGTATCGCCGCCCGTTGTCGAGGTCGCGGACGAAGGGGCTGCCGTAGTTCGGCGCGAGGACGGTGTACGGATCGCCGAGCTGCACGGTCCGGTCCTCGTTGCGCGCGTGCTGCGTGAACACGCGCGGCGCGGAGGCCTGGACGATCTGGCGGCACATGCCGCGCGGGAACTTGACGAGCTCGCCATCAACGTCTGCGCCGGCGGCCTTCACCGTGGCGAGCGCCTCCGGGTCGCCGCGGAAGATGATCCCGACCTCTTCGAGGATCGTGTCGGCGTTCCACTCGATGAGCGCGAGGCCCTCCTCGTTCAGGACCTCGAACGGCTTGAGGCTGCGGGTCAGGAACGGCGCGCCGGCCGCGTGGGCGGCGGCGATCCTGGCTGCATGGCGGGCGGCTCGGCCACCACCGGGTCTGCCCCGGCCACCGTCTTCGGCGCCGCCGCGGCTTCGAGGCTCCGTCGCGCCGTCCGTCATCGAGCGTACCCCTCGGTTGTTGCCAGATAGCAGTCCCACCACTGGTATGTCGTGCTTGCGGGCCGACCAGCGATCCCAGCCGGCGGCGTCGTGCCTGCGGCTGGCCGCCATGCGGCTTCCGGGCTGCCCATCCCACACATACCAACACTCCCACTGCTAAATGGCAGGAACGAGGCGACGGACGGCCTCATGCGGCGCTCCGACGGCGGTTCTGGGGACGGGACGAGGATCGGCGAGGTTCGCCATCGGCGCCCGCGCCGGAGCCGCCGCGTGCCGGCA
>DASSHR010000221.1:0-1531 GCA_035692745.1 Candidatus Limnocylindrales bacterium
GACCTCGGCGTCGGCCGAGCGCTGGCTGATCCAGTAGTCCGTTTGGACCATCGGCTGCTGCATCTCGCGGCGGGTCGCGCGGCGGAGCGGATGCCCGGTTTCCGGATCGTCGCGCGCGGGCACGGCATCGATGAAGCCGGAGACCCATCTCGCGAGATCCTCGACCGTCGAGAAGACACCGCCCATGGACGCGAGCGCGCCGTATCGGTCGCTCGGCTCGTCGAGGTAGCGATCGTTGCGCCAGAGGTAGCCGCGGGCGAGGCGCTCCTCGGGAAAGCCTTCGGGGCCGTAGGCGGTCGAATGCATGCCCAGCGGCTCCAGGATCCGCTCCCGGACGACATCGCGGTACTCCCGGCCCGCGACGTTCGTGATCAGCCGGCCGAGGATCCCGTAGCCGGTGTTCGAGTACTCGAAGCGCGTGCCGGGCGCCCAGACGAACGAGAGGCCGCCCGACACCAGGCGCTTGAACTCGTCGATGTCCAAGCCCTGCTGGCGGTCGCCCCACGGGTCGTCCGTTGGCAGTCCGGCGGACATCGTCAGCAGGTGGCGGATCGTGATCGCCGGGGAGTCGCGGGTCGGGAGGGTGACGCCGCGCATCTCCGGCACGTAGTCGGTGATCGGATCGTCGAGGCGCAGGCGACCTTCGTCGCGCAGCGACAGCACGGTCGCCGCGGTGAAGCTCTTCGTCATCGAGGCGATGCGGAAGACGGACTGCGCGGTGGGCGTTGCGTCCTCGCCGACGCGCAGCGTGCCAAGCCCGCGGCTGTGGATCAGCCGATCGCCCAGCACCACGCCGTACGCGACGCCCGGCACCTTCCAGCCCGCGTGGGTCGTGTCCGCGATCTCGTCGACGCGGCGCAGCGCGGCTTCCATCGCAGGCGTCATGGCCGGCGGCTCGCCCGCGTCGGGCATCGAGGCGGCGTCGGGCATCGAGGCGGCGTCGGGCATCGCGCGTGGGGTCGCCAAGGTCATCCGGGGAGGGTCGATGGGCGACCCGATCCCAGCAAGCAAATATGTGTCATGGCCGCGGTGATTCGCGCCCGGGAATCACGAAGCCGCCGGTCGCCCGGCGGCTTCGGCGCGTCGAAGGAGGTTTGGTGGGTCAGTGGGTCAGTGCGCGCAGGAGCGGGCCGTGCCCGCGTCGTCCGCGGTGCGGAAGCTCGAGCCGCAGCCGCACGCCGCGACCGCGTTTGGGTTGTTCACGGTGAACCCGGCGCCCATCAGGGTGTCGACGTAATCGATCTGCGAGCCCTGCAGCAGCGCGACGCTGTTCGTGTCGACGTAGACCTTCATCCCGTTCGCATCGAGGATCTTGTCCTCGGCGGTGGGCTGGTCCTCGAGCATCATCCCGTAGCGGAAGCCGGAGCAGCCGCCGGAATACACGTACACGCGGAGCCCGATGTTCGGGTTCGTCTCTTCCTTCGTGAGCTCGCGCAGCTTCATAGCGGCGGCGTCGCTGAGCGACACCACGGTCGTGTCCATCGCGGGCTGCTGGTCGATCATTCGAGTGGGGCTCCTTCGCGGCGCGGTA